>JAJUHS010000091.1 GCA_029267755.1 Clostridiales bacterium | reverse complement strand
GCCGGCAGCTATCAAAATGCCCTTCGCCGTCCCCTCAGAACTTGTATTTTTGTCGTTTAACTTTGAAAGGGTCTCTTTTTCCCTCAAGGTCGGGATGTAAGCCTCCCTTGCCGAATATGACATAACCGCCGAAACGATATATGACCTGTCTACAGCACTGCTCACGGCGAGGCGAGCTTCGCGCATAGAAAAAAATCCGCCGGCCATATTGAATCCCAGATACTGCAGGTAAGTGGTATCATAATAATGGATTTCGCAGTTCCCGCCCATATTTACAGAAGATACATCTGTCGGATCCGTGCATACAAGATCAAGGTATCCGCCCTCGAAGGCCCCGATTACGTTATCCGTATCGTATTCCTGCAGGTAAATCTCCTTAATTGGCAGGCGGTCATAGGCCCTCCAGCCTTTGTATGCCTCCATATACATATAATCATCCCTGGATGAGAGGGCATACGGGCCGGTTCCGACAGGATTTTTCTCGCCCACCGACCCGTTTTTGATTATCGGAACGTCGAGCAAGGCGGGAAAAAGCATATTAACCTTCGAAAGCCTTATCGAAAACGTCCTCGAATTCGCGGCGGAAATTCCGGACATCGTGGCGAACCGGCTCCCGTAAGCGGCTGTGGCCTTAGCTTGATTGATGGAATAGACCACGTCGTAAGCAGAAAGCTCCGAGCCGTCATGGAAGGTGACGCCGCTTTTTATTGTAAAAGTGAAGTACAGTCCGTCCGTCGTCCACCAGTCCTCACAGAGAACCGGGCTGAAGTCAAAATTCTCGTCAAGCGTAAAAAGCCCCTCGTAAACAAGCGATGCAACGGTCTGATTCACCTTGTTAAGCCCGTTCAGCGGATTGATGCCGTACTTTGAGGAATAGTTGACGCTGAATATCCTGTCCCCGGCGGTATACTTTGCAGCAGCAGCCGCGGAAGGCGTCGGAGTCGCCTCGGTTTTTTCTACAGGCGCTTCTCCCGGCAGCTCGAACAGGCTGCAGCCGCAAAACAGGCTCATAAGCATGGCAGCTGAAAGAAGTATGCTGATATAACGTATGTTTCTCTTCATCAGAAGCTTTCCTTTAAATCATAATAAAAGCACCGTTGACGCCGCGCATCCCTTTTGTTGCGCGGTGAGACCAGTACTTGTCGCTGCTGCAGCATGTGCATTCGTCGGAAACCTCGATATTTTCCGGCAAAACTCCACGGCGTTCGAGAAGATACCTGTTGATGCCCTTCAAATCCACCATAAACTTCTCTCCCTTGGCTTCAATAAACCGCTCCGCATCTTTGCCAAGAAGCTCCCTGACAGCGATAGGCACTTCCTCGCCCGTTTCAAAGCAGCAAGGGCTTATTCCCTGCCCGATTGCGGCCCTTATGTTTTCCGGCTTGGAGCCATAGCAGCGCGAAAGTTCAGACACCACCTTGCCGGCGATGTCCATAACGGTGCCGCGCCAGCCAGCGTGCGCAGCCCCTATTGCGGGTGTCTCCGGATCATACAGCAAAATGGGTATGCAGTCCGCAATAAAAATAACGAGCGGAAGTCCCTGTTCGTCCGTTATAATCGCGTCAGCCTCATACGGAACCTCCGCGAAAAGTTCCCTGTGGCAGTCTTCGAAGGTGACAGGTTTCACCGTATCCCTGTGAACCTGCTTTGAGAATACCAGCTTCGACGGCTCCGTCCCCAATTCGTCACATATTATTTTATAATTCCGGCGGATCGCTTCCCTTTCATCGTCCGAATGTATGCGCAAGTTAAGCGACGAGTATATTCCCTTGCTTTTACCGCCGTAACGCGTAGTAAAAGCGTGCCTTGCAGAAATGTTGCTAGCAGTCATATACTCGAGCTCGCCGTTTTTGTTTTGAATAAAAGCCATTCTAATGACCATGCCTTTCCGCCGTGTTTAGGGGGGTACAGCATCCCCGCCAATCAGGCAGCGCCAGATTAAATCAGCGTTTACTTAAAAGTTTATACATTTTTATATTTTTTCCCTACACATTGCGGCCGCAGCAATTCTTATACTTCACGGGTGTGCCGTCAGGCTTTAATTTCCCGCATGGGCAGGGGTCGTTGCGGCCGACCTTTTCAGCCTTTTTAACCGGCTGCTTCTTGACCGTACCGTCGCCGCCGAGGTTCTCAACGGATGTCTTCGTTACCTTTTTCCTCTCGAGAGGCTGTTCCTTTCTGACTCTGACGGTAAAGAGGCGCTTTACGACCTCTTCCTTTATTCCGTTTATCATAGCCTCAAACATATCGAAGCCCTCGCGCTTATATTCGTCCACGGGATTCGTCTGGCCGTAGGAACGAAGTCCGATGCCTCGGCGCAGCTCGTGCATAGCGTCGATGTGATCCATCCAGTATTCGTCGACTACGCGCAGAAGTATAACGCGTTCCAGCTCGCGCATCAGCGGTACGTCCGAGCCCTCCATCATGCCGAGCTCCTTTTCCTTTGCCGTATAGAAGGCCACGGCCTTTTCCTTGAGCATTTCCGCAAGCTCGTCCGCCTTAAGATTGTTAAGGTCGATATCCGAAGATTTTATTTCGCCTTTTTTCAGGAACAGCCCTTCAAACGGCATCAGAACAGACTGCAGTTGTTCCTCGTCCGCCAGATATTCTGCGCCGCCGAATCCCGAACGCACGCTTGAGAAGATTACATCCGAAATTATACTCTGTATATATTCGCCGATATCCTCGCCGTCGAGTACCCTCTTGCGCTGGCCATAAATTATCTCCCTCTGGAGGTTCATCACGTCGTCGTACTCCAGAACGGTTTTTCTTATCTGGAAGTTATTGCTCTCAACCTTTTTCTGAGCCTGCTCTATGGCGTTTGAAAGCATCTTATGGTCGATCGGCGTATCCTCGTCTACGCCCAGAGTCTCCATCATTCCCATAATACGCTCGGAACCGAAAAGACGCATGATATCATCTGTCAGTGCGAGATAAAACCTTGTTTCGCCGGGGTCTCCCTGACGGCCGGCGCGGCCTCTCAGCTGGTTGTCGATACGGCGGCTTTCGTGGCGCTCCGTTCCCAATATAAACAATCCCCCGGTCTTCCTTACCTCCTCGGCCTCCCTGGACGTCAGCTCCTTATATTTGTCAAACAGCTCCCGGTACTTTTTGCGCGCTTCGGCGATTTCCGGCGTCCTGGCCTCCGAGAAGCTTGTCGTTTCGTTTATTATTTCATCGGGGATACCCGCCTTGCGGAGGTCGTTCTTCGCCATGTACTCAGGATTTCCTCCGAGCATGATATCGGTTCCGCGGCCTGCCATATTTGTGGCTATTGTTACGCTTCCAACGCGTCCCGCCTGGGCTATAATCTCCGCTTCTTTTTCGTGCTGCTTGGCGTTCAATACGTTGTGTTTTATCCCTCGGCGCTTTAAAAGATTTGAAAGCAGCTCACTCTTTTCGATCGAGATTGTACCGACAAGCACGGGTTGCCCCTTTTTGTGGCACTCATCTATCTGATTTATGATAGCGCGGTACTTGCCTGCCTCGTTCTTATAGACCGCGTCGGAATGATCCTTTCTGATAAGAGGCTTGTTGGTTGGTATCTCGACGACATCGAGGTTATAAATCGCGTTGAACTCTGCCTCCTCGGTAAGAGCCGTACCAGTCATACCTGAGAGCTTGTCGTACATGCGGAAATAGTTCTGGAAGGTAATCGTCGCAAGAGTTTTGCTCTCGCCCTCGACCTTTACCTTTTCCTTCGCCTCTATTGCCTGATGCAGCCCCTCCGAATAACGGCGTCCCTGCATAAGACGGCCTGTAAATTCGTCAACTATTATTACTTCTCCGTCCTTGACGACATAGTCAATGTCCCGGCGCATTACCCCGTGAGCCTTTATGGCCTGGTTAATATGGTGAGAAAGTGTTGAATTTTCAAGATCGGCGAGGTTCTCAAGCCCAAAAGCTGCCTCAGCCTTCGCTATGCCGCGGGCGGTAAGCGTCGCGCTTCTGGCCTTCTCGTCTACGACATAATCCGCATCAAGATCTGCGTCCTCTTCCTGCTTTTCGTCGACGGACGCAAAGGTAACCCGCTTGAGACGGGATACAAAGTTGTCTACTCTTTCATATACCTCGGTGGACTCGTCTCCCATGCCGGAAATGATAAGCGGCGTCCTTGCCTCATCGATAAGGATCGAGTCAACCTCGTCTACTATCGCGAACTTGTGCCCGCGCTGGACTATTTCCTGCTTATAGAGGGCCATATTATCGCGGAGATAGTCAAAGCCCATCTCGTTATTTGTTCCGTAAGTAATGTCGGCAGCGTATGCTTCCCGTCTTTGTTCGGGCGTCATCCCGTGAATTATAACACCGACCTTAAGCCCGAGGAACCTGTGCACCTTTCCCATCCATTCGCTGTCACGCACCGCAAGGTAGTCGTTGACAGTTACGATATGGACACCGTTTCCCGTGAGCGCGTTAAGGTACGCCGGCAGCGTCGCCACAAGCGTTTTTCCTTCACCGGTCTTCATTTCAGCTATTCTGCCCTGATGGAGAACGATTCCGCCGATCAACTGGACGCGGAAATGGCGCATACCTAGCACCCTCGATGCCGCTTCTCTAACTGTCGCGAACGCTTCGGGCAAAAGGTCGTCGAGCGTTTCTCCGCCGTTAAGCCTTGACTTGAACTCGTCGGTTTTTGCTTTCAGCTGCTCGTCCGTCAGGGCCTTATATTCGTTCTCCATTGCTTCAATTTTATCAACAAGAGGCATTATCTTCTTCAGCTCGCGTTCTGAGCGTGTGCCGAACACTTTAGTAAAGATTCCCATGTTATGCCTTTCCCGGCACAGGATCTGCGCCGAATAAAAATATATTATTTTAAATAATTCAAGCACATCCGCCGAAAAAGCATATGTGCGCTATAACAACCGCATTATAGCACAAACGTACCGTATAGAAAAGAAATTTTGTGTTAATAAATATATTCCTAATTAAATTCCCCAGTAGAATGCCCCGCTCAGCGCCTTATTGAAATGATTTATTTTTCATGTTATATTTCAGATAATTGGAGGACGTCACACCTCTGCTTCAAGCGTCTGCTATATTTTGGAGAAAAGTATGGAAATATTATTAAAAAACAGTATTCATACCGTTAAAATAGATGGTTATTCGGCCGAAGGAAGCGGCATTGCGCGAATAAACGGTCAGGTAATATTTGTCAAGGGCGCACTTATGGGCGAACTCTGCGAGATTAAGATTCTTAAAGCACTAAAAAACCTCGCTTACGCGAGGATTGAAAGAATTATTGAGCCGTCTGAGCACCGCATCAAACCCGGATGTGGTAACTTCGGAAAATGCGGCGGCTGCTCCTTTCTGCACATGGATTACGGCGAGGAGCTTTTTTTCAAAAAGCAGCGGGTCGAGGACGCGCTCACCCGAATAGGCGGTCTTTCCCTGCCTGTATCCGAAATTTACGGCTCGGAGCGCACTGACGCTTACCGCAACAAGGTCATTTACGCCGTATGCAAGCAGGACGGCAAAGCTGTTGCCGGCTTCTTCCGTGAGCGCAGCCACGATATAATTCCCGTCAGCCGCTGTCTTATACAAACGCCGGAATCGGACGCCGCCGCGGCCGCCGTTTGCCGCTGGATAGATGAATTTGGGATAAGCGTGTACGACGAGAGTACAGGCAAAGGTCTTATTCGACACATTTTTGTCCGTACCGCCTTCGGCACCGGTCAGATGGCCGTTTGTGTTGTAGCGTCCTCGAAAAAACTTCCGCATGTAGACGCTCTGGTTGCAGAAATAACGATAAGCTGCCCAAAGACTGCCAGCATAGTTCTCTGCGTCAATAAAAAAGCCGGAAACACCGTTCTCAGCGATACGTTTATCACCCTCTGGGGCGCGGACCATATAGAGGACAAGCTATGCTCACTCCGCTTCAAGCTCTCGCCGCGGTCATTTTTTCAGATTAACCCGCCTCAGGCCGAAAAGCTTTATATGAAAGCACTCGAGTTTGCCGCCCCCGGCCCCGACTGCACCGCTATCGATCTTTACTGCGGGACGGGTACGATAAGTCTTGTTCTGGCCCAAAAGTGCGGGCATGTTATCGGTGTTGAAACAGTTCCAGAAGCCGTTGCGGACGCCGGGGAAAACGCTGAAAAAAACGGAGTCGTTAATGCGGAATTCATTTGTGCGGATGCCGCAGCGGCGGCTCTGGAGCTCAATGCGAGAGGAATAACCCCCGACGTTGTGGTGGTCGATCCGCCTAGAAAAGGGCTAGAACCCGATCTCATAGAAACCATATCGGAAATGTCGCCGAAGAGGGTCGTTTATGTTTCCTGCGATCCGGCGACCCTTGCCCGTGATTTGAAGCTTTTCAGCAGCAGCGGATATACCCCCCTCCGCCTCGAAGCCTTTGATATGTTTCCTAGAACTGCGCACGTTGAGACGGTAGTATTGATGTCACGGGCTGAAAATCAGCCGTAAAAAAGAGCTTGAAATAAGGGCGTTTCAAGGTTTCCACCATAAAAACCACACCTCGAAAATTGCCTGATTCTTACTTCAAGGGAACATGTCAAAACGAGACTAAAACCTTGTGGCAGAGCGATTTAGATATCATAGTCTGGCGAGTGGTCAGGTTAGATGTCAGGGCTTTGCGAGTGGTCGATTTAGATGTTTTCTCGGATTTTTTTGAGGTTGTGTGGTCAGGTTGGATGTATCTAATAAATTAGTCAACGGAGGAATTATATGGAAAATAGTCTCAATGCTTATCTGGCTGATGGTAAGTTGTTCAGCAAACTCAGCGATATCACGAGAATTGTCGATCCTTTGCAAAAAAGCGTTGTTGAGTATAGAAATAAGGAAACGGACATTAATGAAATTCACTGTTTTGATTTTTGGGGTAAAAATAAAGTATGCGATAATTGTATCTCCATGAGGGCCTATAATGATAACACGACATATGTAAAAATAGAGTATAACAAAGAAAAAACATACTTAGTTACCGCAATTCCCTATACTTTTGATAACAGAAGGCTTGTAGTCGAGATTATCAAAGATATTACAAACAGTTTATTCTTTGATTCGCTTGGCGATAAGGATAACGAGTTGACAGGTGTTCATGCGCTTATTGATAATATGAACAGGCTTGCTTTCAGCGATCCTCTTACAGGTTTGTATAATCGACGATATATAATAGAAAAACTACCTGTTGATCTTTTGAACTCTGCGCTTTTATCAGAAGAAATATCTATTATTATGACTGACATTGATCATTTTAAAGCCGTTAACGATAATTACGGGCATCTTGCCGGTGATCAGACGTTGAAAAATGTTGCCCGGACATTATCCGGATGTGTTAAAAGGGGAAGCGACTGGGTCGCAAGATATGGCGGAGAAGAATTCCTGATTTGTATGCCCGGAGCTGATCTTGAAACTGCAAAGTCAGCAGCCGAATGCATGAGAAAGGCGATTGAAAGATCGATAATCGAATATGACGGAAATAAGTTTAACATAACTTCAAGTTTCGGCATTTATAATTTGAAACAGCCAGGAAGAGAGAGCGTCGACGAGCTGATAAAACACGCCGACGAAAAGCTGTATTTGGCAAAAAGCAACGGTCGCAACAGAGTTGAATTTTAATTAACAAATAGAAATCAAGTAAAATAAATTTAGACAGTTGAAGAGGAAAAAATCAGAAAATCGTATTTTAGTATAGGGAGGTTTATAATCAAATGATCATAGCTTACGAGTCAAAGACAGGTTTCACAAAGAGATATGCTGAAATGCTCGCCGCCAAAACAGGAATGAAACTTTTTCGTGTAAATGAGCTTTCGAAAACTGAAATAAACGAGGAAATTGTCTTTTTGGGCTGGTTGAAAGCTGGAAAAATTCAGGGTTTAAATAAAGTAAGAAAATTTAACGTCAAAGCAGTATGCGCAACAGGTACGGGGAGCGCAGAAGAGAACAATGCTAAAACCATAATCTCCAGAAATAAGCTTGGAAATATACCCTTCTTCTATGTTCAGAGCGGATGCTTGCCTTTAAAGGACTTAAAAGGCATAGACCGATTTATGATGTCCATGTTTGCAAAGGTACTTAAAAAACAAAAGGATAAAGATAAAAAAATTATAGAGGCGATTGACCACATCGAAAATGGCTTTGACGGCGTCAAGGAGGAAAACCTTATTCCCCTGATCCAATGGCTGAATTCGAGGTAATCAAGTTTCAAGGAATTCAGAAAATCGAGCCTGGCCCAAACTCCGTAGAAATTAAAAGAGACAGCTCCCAATAATAAATATTGGAAAATATTCAGCCCGGAATTCGGATCTGCGGAAAATTTTGTGTGCACAACACAAACGATAAATTAATGTTGGAGGAGAGTTTGCCTTTTTACTCGTAGTTTACTATTGTATCGATATTGCTTGTAATATCGATTTATAAGTTTACCTTTTCGGTTGACTTTTGTATAAATATTGGATATAATATCTATACAAAAGTCAACTTGGAGTTGAAGCTATGAACATCAATTTAGAAATCCTTCAGCAGATGAAGAAAAACAACAATGTGATTACAACATCTCAGGTGTTGCAATTGGGATATTCCAAGGCTTTGCTTACAAAATATGTGAAAGCGGGCCTTTTGGAACGAACCGGGCATGGCGTCTATAGCCTACCGGATGCGGTAAACGACGATATGTATGCTCTGATGCTTCGCTCCTCAAAAATTATTTTCTCTCATGATACTGCCCTCTTTTTAAACGGCCTGTCGGAACGCACGCCGTTTCGGCATACCGTCACCATTCCCAGCGATTCGGCGCTGCCGTCCTCCATTAAGGACGAATGCATCTGCTTTTATATCAAACCAGAGCTGCACAGGCTTGGAATGATTGAGAAAAAAACGACT
>JAJUHS010000104.1 GCA_029267755.1 Clostridiales bacterium | reverse complement strand
GGAACCCTTCGGGCTCCCACGTCCACACCTCAGCCTTCCCAGATCCCTCTTGCGGGGGAACCAGTGACCGGCTTTCGCCACGAGGCGTGACCTCAATACGCTTACGGTGCCGACGTTTGGCATTTCAGCCACCCGCGTTCCGGACTTTCACCGGATTCCATTTCACCACTCGCACAGCGTCACCTTGACGTGGACGCTCATGCTCGCGCAAGAGTACAAATATTCAATTCCATAATTACAACAATATGTATTTCTAATGCATAACAGGCTTTTTAAAAAGGAGGATTAAGCAATAATTTAAGAGATAAAAAAAGAGGATCAATCAGCCGCGTTACCGCGCCTGTTGAACCTCCGTTGTTCGGTTAGTTCTAAAATTATATTTTTATTATAACACATTGAGAATTAAAAAGCAATTATTTTGATTTCCCTCTCGAAGTCCTGTATAACCTGTATATAAGCATCGCTAGCAAAATACCTATGGCTGCGCCGAAGGAGTCTATAAACACATCCGTAATCCGGCAGCTCCTTCCCGGCACAAAAAGCTGATGTATCTCGTCCGTAACAGCATAGCCAGAGCATATAAGCATAGCCGTCCGGAAACGCATTTTACTTTTCAATGGATACTGAAGCAGCGCGGCCGTCGACAGAATTCCCAGCACAAGATACGCGAGAAAATGCGCGGACTTTCTCGCAACCAGCTGATAGCTTTCTATCATATCCGCCTGACGCTCTGAAGGGATGCTGCCGAAATCCCTTATTACGGTTTTCAAAATCACCTCTATTGTACCGCCGCTAAGAGAAGACGAACTTTCCGCGTTCTGGGCAGAAAAGCTGAAAATCAAAGCCATCCATATGGCTACCAGTATCCAGAGTATCGTTCTTACAATATTAAGTTTCGTGCTTCTACCGATAATACGCATCACGCTTTACATTCTCCAATTCACTTCGGTTCTAACTTAATAGATTATAACATTTTTTGTCAGCAAAGCAAGAGCTCCCGGAATTGTTAATCAATAATTCAAAAAATGAGCCTGCTCGGGATATGTCCCAAACAGGCTCGAAACAGATTATTCAGTTACCGTTATGCGGTTTGAATATTAGTACGCAACGCCCTGTCTTTCCATAGCATCGGCAACCTTGAGGAAGCCCGCAATATTTGCGCCGGCAACAAGATTTCCGGGCATGCCGTATTCTGCCGCAGCGCTTGCGCAGTTAGCATAAATGTTCTTCATAATCTGATGCAGACGCTCGTCGACCTCTTCAAATGTCCAGAAAAGACGCATGGAGTTCTGGCACATTTCCAGACCGGAAGTGGCTACGCCGCCCGCATTAGATGCCTTGGCAGGCCCGAACAGAACGCCGTTTTTCTGGAACTCCTCGACGGCCTCGGGCGTACAGGGCATATTTGCGCCTTCAGACACAGCTATGCAGCCATTCTTAATAAGGGTCTTGGCAGCGCTGCCATCAAGCTCGTTCTGAGTTGCGCAGGGCAGTGCAACATCGCACGGAACAGTCCAGATGCCGCTGCATCCCTCGATGTATTTAGCTGACGGAACATAATTCAAATATGTCTTAATACGATCGCGCTTGACTTCCTTGATTTCCTGAATGATCTTAAAGTCTATGCCGTTCTCGTCAACGATATAACCGTTGGAATCGCTCATCGCAATAACCTTGCCGCCGAGCTGGGTTGCTTTCTGGTTGGCGTAAATAGCGACGTTTCCGCTGCCGGAAATAACAATCTTCTTGCCTGCGAAGGACTTGCCGGCCGCTCTGAGCATTTCGTCCGCAAAATAGCAGAGGCCGTATCCGGTTGCCTCCGTACGGGCGAGACTGCCCCCATAAGAAAGGCCCTTACCGGTCAACACCCCTGTAAACTCATTGCGAAGGCGCTTATACTGGCCGAACATATAGCCGATTTCGCGTCCGCCGACACCGATATCGCCGGCAGGTACGTCCGTGTCCGCGCCGATGTGCTTTGAAAGCTCAGTCATAAAGCTCTGGCAGAAACGCATGATTTCTCCGTCGCTCTTTCCCTTCGGATCAAAGTCGGAACCGCCCTTGCCGCCGCCCATAGGCAGGCCCGTAAGGCTGTTCTTGAAAATCTGCTCGAATCCAAGGAACTTAATAATAGAAAGGTTTACGCTCGGATGCAGGCGGAGACCGCCTTTGTAGGGACCGATTGCAGAATTGAACTGTACGCGGTAACCGCGGTTAACCTGAACGACGCCATTGTCGTCCACCCAGCTCACCCTGAACATAATTGCGCGCTCAGGTTCAACGATACGCTGAATAATTCCTGCTTTCTCGATGTCGGGGCGTTTTTCCAGTACCGGTTCAAGTGATTCAAGAACCTCACGTACTGCCTGCAAAAATTCCGGTTCGTTTGCGCTCTTTTTTTCGAGATCGCAGTAAACTTTTTGCAGGTAATTACTTTTAAATGCCATATTTCAAAACTCCTTTGTTTTGGGCATAACAGTTGCCACACCCACTAAAATGTGAGAAAAATTATACACTTTTTCTCTTTTGATATCAATAAAAAAATCAAAAAAACAAAATATATGCCCCTATATGATCTGAAATATTTTGATCCGGTTACGCATGCTTTTTGTGTCTTTTCAACAAATACAAATGTGTGCCGAAAAAGCCCCCCCGCCTAACGGTAATTTTTTGTGAAAAGCCGACTGTTTGCAAGCGATGTCTTTCGGAATTGCAAATAGTCGGCTGTTTAAAAGTCAGGATATGCTAGCCGATTTGCCGGATTTCCTTTTCAAGTAGATGTATATTGGAATCATAAGGATTATTATTATTGCGCCGCAGGCTATAAACCCCATAGGTGCGCCGAATCTGTCTGATATCGCTCCAGAGTAGATATTTCCGAGCGGCGTAGAGCCTATGAAAACTATAGAGTAAACGCTCATCACGCGCCCGATATACTCACCGCTAGAATTAAGCTGCATCGTGGAATTCGCTATCGCGATGATTCCCGAAAAAAAGAAGCCGGTAATCAGCAGAATAACTCCGGTAATGAAAAAGCTTCGCGAAAAGCCGGTAATAATCAAGCTGGCGGCAACAAGCAAAGGAACTCCGCGCATTATGAACTTTTTCGGCCCCGTCTGGCTGAAAGCGGCGACAAGCAATGCCGAAATCAGGCAGCCGATACCCATAAACGACATCAGGACCCCGTAACCGGTCTCCTGCTGGTTTAAAACCTCCACCGCAAAAACCGGAACGAGAACCGTAAAATTATTGGCGAACGTGCCTACGACAATCATTATCAAAACAGTTGAAAACAGTATCTCGCTCTTGTAAATATATTTAAGCCCGTCGCCGATCTGCTTAAATATCCCCTCTTCCTTAACCGGCGGTTTCTCTATCACATAGGGCTTTATGAAAAACAGACTAAAAAGCACCGCCGCGAATGTAACGGAGTTTATAAAGAAGCAAAGCGCCGGGCCAAAAGCGCCCATAACGAGTCCCGCTATTGCCGGTCCGATAATCCTCGCCCCGTTAAAGGCCGCCGAATTTAAGGCGATTCCGTTCATAAGGTCTTCCTTTCCAACAAGCTCGATAACGAAAGCCTGCCTTGCGGGCATATCGAACGCGTTTACTATGCCCATAAGAAGCGCGGTAATCAAAAGATGCCAGTACCTGATAAATCCAGTCCATGTAAGTATAGCTAGCGTCATCGTAATTATCAGGAACGAGGTCTGGGATATGACCAGAATTCTTTTTTTGGGAATTTTATCCACCAAGACGCCTGCAAAGAGAGAGAGTACCAGCATTGGCGCAAACTGCAAAGCGCTGATAACGCCGAGCCAGAACGGCGAATCGGTAAGTCTGTAAGCGAGCCAGGGCTGCGCTATGTTCTGCATCCATGTTCCGATAAGGGAAATGCACATTCCGAACCAGTAGAAGCGGAAATTCCTATGCTTTAGCGAGGCAAAAGGATTGCCGACCTTTATGCCTGTTTTCTTTTTTTCTTCCATCAAATTCCTTCATTCCGCAAAGCGTTTTATTTTTTTATATAATTATTATACATACAATATCTTTTATTTCAATTAATTTAACTATCAATTTATTTAATACTTTGTTAATTTGCCATATTTGCCCTCCTGTGTTATAATACAACTTGTATATACTTCCAGACAATGTTTCCAAATTATTCTGCATATTATGTCAAAAAATATCTTAGGCAGCTATGAAAGGATGTGTATTATGACAGGTTGGATTGTTCTCGCCGTAATAGTAATAATTGTTTTATGGTTTATTTCTTCCTACAACGGCCTTATCAAACTACGCAATATGGTTCGCGAGGCGTTTTCCACAATGGACGTTTATATGAAAAAGCGCTACGACCTTATTCCCAATCTTGTTGAAACAGTGAAGGGCTACGCCGCACACGAGGCCGGCACTCTGGAAAAGGTCATTGCGGCCCGCAACACAGCAGCCAACGCCAAAAGCATAGAATCCCGCATTGAGGGGGAAAATGCGCTCGCCGGCACTCTGAAATCGCTTTTCGCTCTGGCCGAAGCCTATCCCGAGCTCAAGGCCAACACAAATTTTTTGGACCTTCAAAAGCAGCTTCAGCTTATCGAGACCGATATAGCGAGTTCGAGGAAGTATTATAACGCCGTCGTAAGGGACTATAATACAAAAACCGAGGTTTTCCCCAGCGTCATTGTCGCGTCGCTCTTCGGTTTCAGGCATGAGAAGCTTTTCGAGATTAACGAGGAGGAACGCGGAAATGTTAAGGTGCAATTTTAAGGCGCCTTTGAATAAATGGTAAGGAGGGATAGGTTGAAGAAGCTTCCCCGTTTATCCGTTTTGCTGCTTTCCGTTCTCCTGTGCTGTTTTGCTCTGCTGCCCCGCTCGGCCCGGGCAGCGGACAGCGGCTATAACATCACAGCCTACAACGTGGATGTATCTATAGGAAGCGACAACGTATACCATGTAACCGAAACGATAACGGTGAATTTCACTGTGCCGAGCCACGGCATATACAGGATCATACCATATGTGCAGGAGATGGATTGGACGCAGGACAACGCTGCAAGCAAAGTCAGGTACGATACCAAGATAAACTCGGTTTCCGTTTTGGGCGAAAAGTTCAGCAGGTATAATAAGGACGGAAACCTTGTTTTGCAGATAGGCGACGCCAACAAGCTCGTCACCGGGCAAAAGATATATAAAATAAGTTACGACCACGCCCTCGGAGACGATAAGATCAAAGCTCAGGATTTTGTATACTACAACCTTATCGGCACTAACTGGGACTGCAAGATCAGCAACGTGACCTTCAGCGTGACGCTGCCCAAGGAATTCGACAGCGGCAAGCTATGGTTCTTCTACGGCGGTGAGGATTCCGCCGAAAAGGCTCCTTTGCAGTACACTCTGACCGGCAACACAATCGAAGGCGTGCTCAAAACAAGCCTTGCGCCCGGGCAGGGATTTACTATACAGATGGATTTGCCTGAAGGCTATTTTGAAATTCCCGTCGACAAAGGTCAGAACATATTTATAGCCTGCGCGCTGGCCATCTTGCTTTTGTCCCTCATACTCTTCCTTCTTTTCGGCCGCGACCCCGTCATGGTCAAAACCGTGGAGTTTTATCCGCCGGAGGGTATCACTCCTGCCGAGGCCGGTTACATCATCGACACGGTCGTAGACGATAAGGACGTTGTTTCGCTGATAATTTACTGGGCTTCAAAGGGTTATCTCGCGATCGAGCCTGTCGGCAAAGAGGATTTTAAGCTTATCAAGCTTAAGGAGCTTGAGCACAGCCCGAATGGCTATGAAAAGGGTATGTTTTATAAAATATTCGACTTGCGCGATACGGTAATGATCTCCGAACTTAAGGAGCGCTTTTATACCCAGATTGCGGAAGTCAAGATGAAAATCCGAAAGCATTATGCGACCAAGGAGCGACATCTATACAGCAGAAGGACGGCCTGGCTGGGCAAGATGGTTTCCTTCCTTTCAGGGCTGCTGATATTTGCGACAATTTTTCAGCCATTGTTTGCATCCGTCGACTCAATTGTCACGGCAGTAGTGTTGTCGTTTTTCTGCACAATGCTTATATTCATACCAGTAAACATGCTTGAAAGCATCGTTACCAAATGGTATGTCACCAAAAAAGCAAAGAAAACGGCAACGCTTATCGCTTTCTTAGTCGTAAGCATCGTCATAATGTTAGCTTACATCGGCTTTATGTGGTGGCGCGGAATGCTCTTGACAGGCGCCTCGGTAGCGGCGTCGACAATCCTCACCGGCATCCTCGGCATATTCATGCGAAAGCGCACCCATTTCGGAAATGATATTCTGGGGAAGCTAGTAGGCTTTAAAAATTTCCTTGAATTTGCAGAAAAGGACCGCATAGAGCGGCTTGTCGAGGAGAATCCATCGTACTTTTACGATGTACTTCCTTATGCCTATGTGCTTGGAGTAAGCGACAAGTGGGCTAAAAAATTTGAGGGAATCGCTATGCCGCCCCCATCTTGGTATTACGGCTACAACTACAGCTTCACCCCGTTTATTTTCTACTCGACGATTTTCAATTCAATGTCGCATATGCAGTCCGCCATGATTGCCCAGCCCGTTCCCGTAAATACCGGCGGACGCGGCGGTTTCGGCGGAGGCGGCTTCGGTGGAGGCGGCTTCTCCGGAGGAGGCTTCGGTGGAGGAGGCGGAGGGCGCTGGTAAAAAGGCTTTAATTATCAGCTGCATATTCCCCAACACGGTATAACCAAATTATAGCAAAACAGAGAAGAAGCGTCTGCATTTGCAGATCGCCTCCTCTCTGTTTTTTTCGGGCCGTCTTACTACTGCCCCTTTTCTTGTCTATTATTGGCCATATGTTCACGTT
>JAJUHS010000018.1 GCA_029267755.1 Clostridiales bacterium | reverse complement strand
TATCGCAATGAGCGTCAAAAAGAGGCATTTTCATTGAAAAGCGTCCTCGATATGAATTATTTTTTCTTCCCCGTTATTTATATCTCCTGAAAAATATATTTCAACGACGTCGAACCTTGCACGCTTTTCGGTCTCGTTCTGCGAAAGCCATATCTCTGCCGCGGTTTTTATTCTGGCGATTTTGCGCGAGTCCACGAATTCGCGTGCCTCAGCGAAACCGGCGCTTTTGCGGAGCTTGACCTCGATAAAAACGACATGCTCCCTATTTTCGGCAATCAGGTCTATCTCGCCGAACCGGGTAATATAGTTCATGCCGATAACCTTATATCCATTTTTGCGCAGATACTCTCCGGCCTTGTATTCTCCCCAGCGGCCGATCAGCTTCGTGTTCAAAGCCCTCGTACCTCCCCGTAAAGCTTTTTTAGAAAGCTTTTGCGGTGAATTTCAGATACTCCATACTTCCTGAGGCATTCAAAATGCGCCTGGGTGCCGTAGCCCTTATGCTTGCCGAAGGAATACTGCGGGTATTTCTTACCCATCTCGATCATATACCTGTCTCTCGAAACCTTTGCAAGTATGGACGCCGCGGCAATCGATGCGCACTTTCCGTCGCCGCCTATTACTGTGCGGTTTAAAATCTCAATCCCGGCGCTCTGATTGCCGTCGATAAGAGCAAGCTGCGGCCTGATTTTAAGTTTCTCTATCGCCCTGTTCATCGCCATGAAGGTAGCGTTAAGAATGTTATACTCCTCGATTTCCTCCACGGTTGCAAATGCTACTCCGTAAGCCAGAGCCTTATCAATAATAATATCGTATATTAAGTCCCTGCGTTTCTCGGTCAACTTCTTGGAATCGTTCAGACCCTCGATTTCGAAATTCCGGGGGAGTATTACGGCGGCGGCATAAACCGGACCCGCAAGAGGCCCGCGCCCCGCCTCGTCAACGCCGCAGATTGTTTCAAAACCCTCGGCGTAAATTTCGTTTTCAATTTGCCACAAGTCCATATTATACCTCTGCGGGCGGCTTTTCAAGCGAAATGCGTCCCAGAACGCCGCCGCGGAACTCGTCGAGCAGTACATTTGCCATACGCTCAATATCCGTTTCTCCGCCAGAAATCAGAAATCCGCGCTTCCTGGCCGCCTTTGCAAGCAGATCGAAGCCCTTATCGCCATCGGCTAAGGTTATCTTATAGCGGGTTTCCAAGCTTTTC
The DNA here is from genome assembly GCA_029267755.1 of Clostridiales bacterium. Lineage (GTDB taxonomy): Bacteria > Bacillota > Clostridia > Oscillospirales > Oscillospiraceae > DUPK01. Next base: position 24,468 of record JAJUHS010000018.1, on the reverse strand, counting down.
GGGTAGCTCTCCGCCAGCCGTGACATAAGATTTGCGGCGAGCGTTTCAATATCAAGGATGTCATCCTTCACGGCGCCCGTGAAAGCAAGGTTCTCACCCACCGTCTGGCTGTCGAATCTCGGCCACAGTATGCCCGGCGTATCAAGAAGCTCAAGGTCGGAGGTTATGCGTATCCACTGCTTTCCGCGTGTTACTCCGGGCTTGTCGGAGGCGACTGCGGCCTTTCTTTTCGCTATGCGGTTAATGAAAGAGGACTTGCCGACGTTGGGAATACCGACTACCATCGCCCGTATCGGGCGGCCCGTCTGCCCCTTGGCGGCAAACAGCTCGAGCTTTCCCTTTAAAATTCCGCGCACCGCGGACTGGAAACCGCCAGTTCCGGCTCCGGTTTTACAATCGGTTTCAAGAACAAAGCGGCCCTGCCTTTTGAAGCAGTCCGACCAAAGCTTTGTAACCGCGGGATCGGCCTGATCCACCCTGTTCATGATGATCAGCCTCGGCTTGTCACCGGTAAGCTCGTCAAGATCGGGGTTGCGGCTTGACACAGGGATACGGGCATCGATAATCTCACAAACGATATCGACAAGGCGTACGTTTTCCGAAATCATGCGCCGAGCCTTCGTCATATGGCCTGGAAACCATTGAATATTCAGTTCCTCGCCCATTCAACTCACCTTGCCGACACGGTTTAACGGTGATATGCGCAAGTAAACCTTTCCTAAAATGCATCGCTCATCTACCATTCCGATTTCGCTCGCGCGGCTGTCGTAGCTAACATTGCGGTTGTCGCCCATTACAAACAGACAGCCCTCAGGAACCGTTACCGGGAATGTCACATCGTAATGCCGCCACATCTGCCCGTTTATATACGGCTCGTCGAGGAGAACGCCGTCCACCCAGACCTTACCGGTGCTGAAATCGATGTTTACTGTCTGATTTTCAGTCGCGATAACCCTTTTTACGATCGGTTCGTTCTTGAAGCTTTCCTTTGTCCAAATTATTATATCGCCCTGCTTTGGAGTATAGAAAAGATTAGAAATGACAACCCTGTCGTTGTTGAAAAGGGTCTTTTCCATCGAAGGGCCGACTATGCCTGTCACCCGGCCTATAAATACAAAAATCAGTATACTTGTTACAAGAGCCACCACTATACATTGAAGCCAGTCGTATATCTCCGACTTAACGGTCATCGTAGACCCCTCCCGTTAACAAAAAAAGGGGCAAAAAGCCCCTTTTTTGTTTATATTTTTTCCTTGACCTTTGCGTCCTTACCGATTTTGTCTCTAAGATAATAGAGCTTGGCGCGGCGGACTTTACCGCGTCTGACCGTCTCGACTGAAACAATGCTCGGTGAGTGAATTGGGAAAACTTTTTCACAGCCGACGTTATATGAAATACGGCGGACAGTGATGGTTTCGTTTATGCCGCCGTGCTTCTTGGCGATGATCGTTCCGTCGAAGACCTGAATTCTCTCACGGTTGCCTTCCTTGACCTTTACGGATACCTTAACGACGTCGCCGACGTTCATTTCAGGAAGTTCAGGCTTGACATACTGGTCGCTGAGAGCCTTGATAAGATCCATATTACATCCTCCCTTCATGGCAGACGTTCATGCCGAAAAAAGCATATTGCGCTCGGCAGAGGACCGCCCCGATAGATGGAAAAGCAATTTCCATACGCCGTGGTATATTATCATAATTTACATTTAAATGCAAGAAGATTTGTATAAAATTTTTTATTTTTTTACTTAAACGGCCTCAATTCTGCGTCAAAGAGCTCAATGCGCTTTATTATGGTAAAATCCGGTGCGGCTTCGGGCAGATACTTTTTCACGGCGTCTATCAGATACATTGGGTTAAGCGAAGGATTCTGCGCCGAGATTATAGCGTCGATAAGGAGCATCTTGTCCGAACCCCTTGTCACCTTAAGAGCGTTGATACAGGATATAATATTGAAATCCACCTCGCCCTTTTTTGATTTTTTGCGTATGACAAGGCTGTCAGACGCAAATAAGCCGTTAAGCTTTTCTTCGGTGCATTCCGGAATGCCGTTGTCGTAGGTAAGGCGAAGCTCGCATCTCAGCCAGGCGATCTCACCGACCTTGCGGGCGCTGCTTATAAGCTCTTTTATCACAATGCCATCAGGCATGACGGCGTTTAATGCAGGTATGATGTCCGGATTAATCTCCGTCGGCGTCTCGAAATCCAAAAGCTCGCATACGCTGTCCATGCCCACCGAAAGCGGCAGCGCAATGGAAATGTGGGCATGCGGGTTGAAACCCTCCGTATGCTTTACGGGCACTTTGGCGCGCTGGAAGGCGCGCTGGAAGGTGCGCATGAGGTCAAGATGAGAAATATATCTGGCTCTGCCGCTTTTTTCAAAAGCGATTCTATACTTATTCATCGCACTTGCCCCCCTTATAAAGAGCATCGGCTCCGCAGTTAAGGCAGCCCTCCCTGCAGTCGGGGGTTACTTCTCCCTTATAGGCAGCCACCCTTTCGCTCCAAAGATATTCCTCAGTAACGCCCGCTGAAAGATGGCTCCACGGGAGCACCTCGTCCCTCGAGCGAATCCTGTGCGCGTAAAAGGCGGGGTCTATGCCGCACTTTTTGAAGGCTTCTAGCCATCGCGCATAAGAGAAGTATTCGCTCCAGGATTCCATTTTGCCGCCGTTTCTTTGAACCTCCTCTATAACCTTGCCGAGGCGCCTGTCTCCTCTTGACAGTACAGCCTCCAAAACGCTTGTCTCCGAATCGTGCCAGTTGTAGGTTATAGCCTTTGACCGCATCGCTTCACGCAGAAGCTTTACCTTGTTCTCATACGCTTCCGCGGTATCCTGCGCCTCCCACTGGAATGGCGTCATAGGTTTCGGCACAAAGCAGGATGTGCTGAGGGTAATGCGCACTCCACCGTTGCGGAACACGGCGCACTCCTTCCAGAGCCTGACGATTTTAAACGCAAGCTCTGAAATGGCCAAAACGTCCTCCTCCGTTTCAGTCGGAAGGCCCAGCATAAAGTATAGTTTCACGCTGTTCCGGCCGCTTTCAAAGGCTGTACGGCAGGAAGACAGGATATCCTCCTCAGTAAGATTCTTCTTTATAACGTCGCGCAGACGCTGAGAACCGGCCTCCGGCGCGAAGGTGAGCCCGCTTTTCCTCACCTTCTGCACACGCTCCATAATTTCCATCGAGAAGTTGTCGGCGCGGAGAGAAGGAAGCGAAAGACCGATGTTCCGCGGCTCGCACCATTCCAGCAGATTGTCACAGAGCACCTTAAGAGGTCTGTAATCGCTTGAGCTTAATGAAGAAAGGCCGATTTCCTGATATCCGGAGCTTTCAAGCGCTTTTAACCCAAGCTCGGTCAGCTTTTCCGCGCTTCTAGAGCGGACCGGGCGGTACACATAACCCGCCTGACAAAAGCGGCAGCCGCGGATACAGCCCCTGAAAAGTTCAAGAACCGTCCTGTCATGCACGATTTCAGTAGATGGTATTATGGTCTTAACAGGAAAATATGCGTTTTCAAAATCCTGTACAATGCGTTTCGTTACGACCGCCGGTGCGCCGTCCTTCGGAATAATCGAACGAACGGTACCGTCTTCATTATAGGTTACATCATAAAGGCTCGGCACATAAACTCCGCCTATTTTTGAGGCCGAGCGCAGCACAGACTGCCTGCCTGCGTTTTTCATGCTGCGAACAAGATTTATCAGCTCCGGGAGCTGATCCTCGCCTTCGCCGAGAAGAAAAATATCTATAAAATCGGCGAGGGGTTCGGGATTGTATGCACATGTCCCCCCCGCAATGACGAGAGGGTATTCCTCTCCCCTCTCAGACGATAGTAGTGGAATACCTGCCAAATCCAGCATATTAAGGACATTCGTGTAGGCCATCTCATAGCCTATTGTAAACGCAACTATATCAAAGGCTTTCAGTTCGTCGCCGCTTTCGAGCGCATAAAGAGGAATCGAGTTTTTGCGAAGCTCGTCCTCCATATCGCCCCAGGGTGCGAATACGCGCTCGCACCAGACGCCGTCCATATTATTTATGACTCCGTAAAGTATTTTAAGTCCTAAATTGGACATTCCGATTTCATAGGTGTCGGGAAAACAAAAGGCAAACCTCGTATCGACCGAAGATTTGTCTTTAATAATCTCGCCGTATTCGCCGCCCGTATAGCGCGAGGGTTTCTGAACCAGCGGCAGTATTCTTTCGAGTTTCGGGTGCATATATATTTTACCTTTCAGCAGTTTTGTATAAGTATTATTTTATACCCAAACCTGCCTTTTTACAATAGCGGTGCCGCAGAAAAGCCACACTCCGCATAGAAGCAAGGTAAAATTGTAGCCGGTTTTTATCAGAAGCCAAACTCCGGAGAGCATAACGGCAAGCGATATTGCGCAGCTTGCCGCAAAGCATATCTTTTCTGCCAAATCGATGCCTCCAAGGCGCGCCGAAATCATATACAGCACCCTTCCGCCGTCAAGCTGCAAGGCGGGAAGCATATTAAATATGCAGAAAACAAGGCTCACGCCGGAAAGCGTGAACCAGAATTTTCCTAACCTGGCCCCCAGCTCCGCCGCCGAAATTGCGAGTAAAAAGCTGAACAGAGGCCCGGAGAGCGCGGCAACGAGCTCGTCTGTATACGACATTCGGCTTCCATTATACCGGATGACGCCGCCGGTGCACTCGAAACGCAGCTCGCTTATTTTCCCTCCCAGTAAGCGGATTGCAAGCATATGGCCCGCTTCGTGAAACAGCAGGGCGAGAAGTACGGTAAGCATAAACTCAATGCCGCAAAAGAAATAGAGCATGGAGAAAGACAGTATAAAGCCGCCGCTGATATAAGTATTTCGGATTTGCAACTTAATTCTCCGTTCTCAGATTAAAAATGCTGGCGAAAACATCGGTGAATTTCCCCTCTCCCGTAAGTGCCTCGCCAAAGTATGTAAACGTTGCAGCTGTTTTTTCAAATACGGGTTTAAAGGTGCTCTTAACTCTGTCAGTAATATCCGGCACATATATCTTAAGGACAATCGCAAGCACAAGCGCCGTGCAGCAGACAAAAAACCATTTTGCAGCACGGGATGAACCTCTTTTGTAATACCTCCTTCTTCTTCGCATTTCAATCAGCCCCTTCCGCTATAAATATAATATTAGCCGCCTGTCCTCTTTATGCTCCCTAACATTTGACATTGATAATTACATTGGATAAAATTATAAAAAAGCAGGAGGATCGAGGCCATGGATTACAGAAGCGAAGCTCCGGACATTATAAAGGGGTTTCTGATATACCACGAGACAATAAAAGGGCACTCCAAACGAACGGTAGACGAATACTACCTCGATTTAAGAACCTTTTTTCGCTATATGAAAATTGAAAAGGGTATCGTTCCCAGGAATACCGATTTGAATGAGATTTCGATCTCGGACATAGACCTCGGCTTTGTCAAATCTATTACGCTTGCGGACGTATATTCCTATCTTGCTTTTCTTTCCCGGGACAGGGTGCGCCAGTATAGGGAGAACGAGCCGGAGTACGGCCTCAATGCGAGGTCAAGAGCCCGCAAGGTCGCGACAATTCGCTCATATTACAAGTATCTGACCGTCAAGGCACATATACTCGAAAAAAATCCCGTACAGGATTTGGATTCGCCGAAAACGGCGAAGTCGCTTCCGCACTATCTTTCTCTCGATGAAAGCGTGCGGCTGCTCAGTTCGGTCACCGGAGAAAACAGGGAGCGCGACTTCTGCATTCTTACAATTTTTCTTAATTGCGGGCTGCGCATTTCGGAGGTTGTGGGACTCAATCTTTCCGATATCGCGCCGGATCATCTCCGGGTGGTCGGCAAGGGCAACAAGGAACGCATAGTTTATTTAAACGAAGCCTGCGTAAAAGCAATAAACGATTATTTAGCCGTACGAAAGAACATTGCGGCCATAGATAAGAACGCGGTTTTTCTTTCAAACAGGAGGAAGCGGATAAGCCGGGAAACGGTGCACCATCTCGTAAAAACCCACCTTTCGGCAGCCGGACTTGACAGTGGTCAGTATTCCTCACATAAGCTCCGTCACACGGCGGCTACACTGATGCTTCAAAACGGGGTAGACATCCGCACCCTGCAGGAGCTTCTGGGCCACGAACACCTCAACACGACGGAGATATACACGCATATAGACAATACCGAGCTTAGGATAGCTGCTGCCGCAAACCCTCTGGGAAAGTTCAAGGCTGAGAAAAAAGGCATAAATACAAAATAAAAAATGATAAACAACGCGCCCTGAAAACTGTGTATAATCCAGTTCAGGGCGCGCTATTTTATTATGCCGCCGATATCATTAGTACTTCGGGGCTTCCTCAGTTTGCTCCACAGCCGCGAGATATCCGGTCCGTATAGCCTGATCTACCTTTTTCGGCTTAATTGCATCGCCGATTACCCATACGTCTGCGCTTCCGGCAGCCTGCTTCAACGCCGAATAATCCGCAGTTTTCATGCCTAGAGCATATATCACGGTATCAGCGGGCAGCTTTTGTACTCCTGCTTCGTTCTCAACGACGACGCCGTCCTTTTCTATCTCAAGACATTTTGTATCGGTGAGCATAGTCATGTTTGTCTTTTCCATCTCCCAGACCAGCGCCTCGCGGTACATGCCGTAGGATTCGTTAGCCACGCGTCCGAGCAGCTCAACCACGGTGACGTCGTGTCCTGTCTTTTGAAGATGCAGCCCGGTTTCGCAGCCGACCAGTCCGCCGCCAACCATAACAACCCTTTTGCCGCAGCGGAAGGAATCCTCATAGGCCTCCATGGCCTGATGAGCGTTCTCGATTCCCTTTATGGACGGCGTGACCGGAACTGAGCCAGTCGCGAGAATAACCGTATCGGCTCCGAACGATTTGATGAAGTCAGGTGTTGCCTCAGTATTTAACAATACATTTATATTCCGTTTCTGCACCTGCCGGATCAAAAGATTCTTGAAGTTGCGCAAGTCCGGCTTGTCTACGTCTACATCCGTAAACCAGAGCAGGCCTCCAAGCTTGTCCGTCTTCTCAACGAGAGTAACGGCGTGGCCTCTGTCGCAGGCCGTAATGGCGGCCTGCATTCCCGCGGGACCGCCGCCGACAATCAGAATATTCTTCGCTTTTTCCGGAGCTGGGAGCATTTCCGGGTCAAACGGCAGATGCGCAAGCGGGTTAATGGTGCAGTGACCGACGTACAGAGCCAGTTCCTCGCTGGTATATGGAAGGTCGTCGTACCCCTCCTCAGGGGAACCGGGGAAGCATTTATAGCACCTTAGGCATCTGCGGATTTCGTCGGCCCTGCCCTCTCTGCACTTGTTCACAAACTCGGGATCGGCCAGCATCTGACGGCCCAAAACGACGAAATCCACCATTCCCTTTTCCAATATTTCTTCGCAAAATTCCGGGGAGTTGATCCCGCCGACAACTCCTACGGGAAGCTTCGTGTATGATTTTACAACTGCGGCGTCTTCAGCGTTAAGTCCGTGTGGATGGTACATGCTGCTCTCCGTTCCGGATTTTACAGACTGATCGTATATTCCGCAGGTCACATGGACGGAGTTGATATACTCCTCGACCATGCTGACAAACCTACCCGTCTCGTCCGGCGTTATGCCGCCGGGCTGATGGTCTGTGCCGTCGATGCGAAGCTCCACCAGGAAGTCCGGGCCGACAGCCTCACGGATAGCCTTCAGCACCTGCTTTGGGAACCTGGCTCTATTTTCCAGGCTGCCTCCATATTCGTCGGTTCTGGAATTCATGATCGGAGACAGAAATTGAGTGAAAATAAAACCGTGCCCACCGTGTACAAGCACCCCGTCAAAGCCGGCTTTTTGCATGTAAACGGCTGCGTTAGCAAAATCGCGGGATATCCGGTCCATATCTTCCTTTGTCATGGGGCGGGAAATATGCCCGGCAAAGTTTGGAGCGGCGACTGGACCTATGCAGTCCTCTCCAGGTCCAAACGGCACCTTTTCCTTTCCAGCGTGCACAAGTTCGGCCAGAGCAATAGCCCCATGCCTTTTTATGCGTGTGGCATACATGGCGACAGCCTCAAAAGTATCCATATCCTCCTCGGGTTTGGCAAAGTCAAACGGACGGAATCCGGGGATTCTATTAGCATCCACAAAGTTAATGTCCGTTTCGCCCAATATTACACAGGCGTTACCGCCCTTTGCGGGCGCCTCCAGCTTACGGTAGGAGTATTCTCTTGCGGCAGGATTCTGCACTATCAGGCCAAAGGCCATCGGCGCACTGACAACTCGGTTTCGGTAAACGCGGTTTCCCACTTTCAGGGGACTGAGCAATTTTTCAAACTTCATAGCGCACCTCCTATAATACAAAATTATAACATGCTGTCTATATTTAATTGCATTTTGCTTTTCTTTAAGCTTATAAAAATTTTTTATCATTAACCATTGCAAAGGGGCGAGCAGCTAATGCCGCCCGCCCCTATCAATTAATTTTAAATGTGGAAGGAATTAATATTTTCGTTCTTGCCCATAATAACGAGAATATCATTCTCCTTAAAAATATATTCGGGCCCCGGAACCGCCGTTACTTCCTTGCAGCATTCGTTTTTTACCGCGATAACATTTATCTTGTACTTTTTTCTTATGTCGATTTCGGCAATACCCTGCCCTATCCATTTTGAAGGCACCTTTATTTCGCTTATTCCGTAATTATCGGAAAGCTCTATAAAGTCCAGCAGGTTCTCAGACCCCAGTTTTACAGCTGTTTTCAAACCCATTTCGTATTCTGGTATTATCACCCGGTCCGCACCGAGCTTTTCAAGGATTTTCTTATGCTGCGCGTCCCTGGCCTTGCATACCACTTCCCTTATGCCCAGATCTTTAAGCGCAAGGGTAATAAGAACGCTGTCCTCTATATTCTCGGCAATCGCAAGAATAGCGCAATCGTAATTTCTGATTCCTAGCGCTTTCAAAGTGTTGGGATCCTTCGCATCGGCCGCGACTGCGTGGGTAACCACGCTGGAGATTTTTTGAACAGCGGCTTCATTATCGTCGATAACCAGAACCTCGTGGCCCATTTCAAAGAGCTTCCTCGCCACCGCGCTTCCGAAACGTCCGAGACCAATAACCACAAATGTCTTCATTTTTACGATTCTCCTATCCTATCATAACGCCCTCTGTGGGATACGTTACCTCAGAGGAATCCTGGGCTTTAAACAGCAGACCTACGGTGAAGGTTGTGACTCCGATGCGCCCTATATACATAAGAAGTATAAGTATTACTCTTGAAAAGGCGCCAATCTGGGCGGTGATTCCCGTTGAAAGCCCTACCGTACTGAACGCAGATACTGTTTCAAAAAGCGTTTGCATGAACGGTATCCCCTCGCGCATGGTTATAAGCAAAGCTCCGCAGACAGTTAAAACCAAGCTGCTAATAAGCAACGCCGCCCCGCTTGTCACCTGCCTGGTTTCTATTCGACGTTCAAAGACAATAAGATCACGTTTGCCTTTGAGCGTAGACAACGCAGAAAGCAACAATACGGCAACAGTAACAGTTTTAATGCCACCGGCCGTCGATCCGCCGCCTGCGCCGATATACATAAGCAGTATTGTTATAACCTTGCCGCCGTCAGTCAAAAGGCCCTGATCAACCGAATTGAATCCGGCGGTTCGTGGAGTGGCGGATTGAAAAAATGCGTTTACGAGCTTGTCTCTAAAAGAAAAACCGGCAAAAGTTCCCTTATTGTTCCATTCCGCAAAGAGTATAAGTAGCATTCCTGCTATAAGAAGCACAGCGGTAGTAATAATTGCAAGCTTCGAATGTATTCTGAGATTCCTTAAGCTGCGTTTGCTTAAGAAATCCTCCCAAACGAAGAAACCGAGCCCCCCCAGAATCAGCAGTACCGCCAGCGTTAAAAGCACGATGGGATCGCGTGCGTAGACCATCATGCCCGAAAGGCCATTTCTTGTTCCCACAATGTCAAATCCGGCGTTGCAGAATGCGGATATCGAATGGAAAATTCCGCACCATATTCCCCTTCCCAAGCCGTAATCGGGTATAAAGCGGGCGGAAAGTATAATCGCACCCACGCCCTCCAGACACAAGGTGCCTCTCATCACATCACGTATAAGGCGGACTACTCCATCAAGACAATCCAGATTGAAGCTCTGCATTATCAATATGCGGCTCCTCAGCCCGACGTGCTTGCGCAAAACAAGGAAAAACAGCGATATTACGGACATAAAGCCAAGTCCGCCTATTTGTATCATAACGAGTATTACCGCCTGTCCGAAGCTGCTCCAGTATGTGGCGGTATCGACCACAACAAGTCCGGTAACACAGGTCGCCGAGGTCGCCGTGAAAAGCGCCGTCAGCGGCGAGGTGTAAATATGTGCTCGTGAGGATATCGGCAGCATGAGCAAAAGCGTACCGAACAGAATAATCCCCAGAAAAGCCGCTACAATTATTCGCATGGGATTTACGCGTTTCTTTCTTGCCATAAATAATGCAGCATAATGTTTTAAACTGATATTAACCCCTCCCCATGTTACGGAAGAACAAAGATTAATATACTCCCAAAGCTGATAAAATACAAGTGTATAATGTGCATAATAAAATCGGACAGAATTGATTTTTTTAATTGAATTTTATTAGTTTTTTTTCAAAATCATAGGCGCGTATCGAATTAACTGTAGCTATTATGGCAACCCCAACGTCGGCAAAAACCGCAAGCCATAAGGGGGCGAGCCCCGCAATGCCAAGAAGCATAACAACAAGCTTGAACCCCACTGATATCATTATATTCTGCATTACGATTTTTTTAGTACATGATGCAATCTCCACAGCTTCGACAATCTTCTCCGGCTCATCGTTCATAATTACGATATCCGAAGCCTCGATAGCCGCGTCGGAGCCCAGCCCGCCCATTGAAATTCCAATGTCGGCCGCCGCAAGTACGGGTGAATCGTTGATACCGTCCCCTACAAATACGGTCTTGCCCTTATCGCTCTGCTCCGCCATGATTTCACTTAGCTTCGTCAGCTTGTCAGAGGGCAGATATTCGGAGTAAATCTCCCTTATTCCAAGCTTGATTGCGGATTTCTGGGCAACCTTGGCCCTATCTCCGGTCATCATTACGATACGCTCTACTCCGAGCTTCCGAAGATTGTCCAAGGCTTTCAGGGCATCCTTCTTCATGGTGTCGGCCAGTGAAATTCTCCCGACATACCTGCCGTTCGCGGCAACATAAATTACAGTCTCCTCGGGGTCTTCGACCTTGAATTCTATATTCTCTCCTGAAAGAAATTCCGCGGTTCCTGCGAGAACAGTCACGCCGCCGATGTTTGCGGACACGCCCCTGCCTCCGATTTCCCTGAAGTCGGAAATTTTGTTTTTGTCTATTTCTCCTTCAAAGGCGGATATTATGGATTGCGCGAGAGGGTGATTGGAGTAATATTCGGCATATGCGGCCATGGAAAGCAGCACATCCTTCGGCAAGACCTCGCTGTCTATGTCCGTAACTGTAAATTTTCCGGTAGTAAGCGTACCTGTTTTGTCAAAAACGACGGCGGATACTTTCGTCATGCTGTCGATCATTGCGGAGCCCTTAAAAAGTATGCCCTTTTTTGTCGCACCTCCGATGCCCGCAAAATAAGCTAGCGGCACTGAAATTACAAGGGCGCATGGGCAGGAAACCACCAGAAATACAAGCGCTCGGTGCAGCCACTCGGCGAATGGCTGCCTCATTATAAGTGTCGGTATTATCAGGACAAGAGCAGCCGCAGCGATTACCGCGGGCGTATAATATTTCGCAAACCTGCTTATAAACTTCTCGGGCGCAGCTTTTTTCGCGTTTGCGGATTCGACCATCTCCAATATCCTTGATACCGTGGATTTGGAAAGCGGCTGCGTTACCGCGATCTTCACCGCTCCTCCGAGGTTAATGCAACCGGACAGAACCGCATCTCCCAGCTCTGCGTTTCTCGGAAGAGACTCGCCCGTAATCGCGGAGGTATCGAATGAGGCCTTATCATCCAGCAGCTGACCGTCAAGCGGAACGCGCTCGCCCGGGCGAACAACGATAATATCTCCGACGTTAACATTTTCGGCCGGAACGGTAACCTCTCTGTCGTCTCTCAAAACCGTCGCCTTGTCGGGTTTAAGCTCCATCAGACCGGATATTGACTTCCGTGATCTCCCGATGGCATAATCCTCAAGAAGCTCTCCCACCCTGAACAACAGCACAACGGCCGCGCCCTCCGGATATTCTTTAATAAGAAAAGCGCAGATTGCCGCTATTATCATAAGCAAATTTTCATCGAAAAAGTCGAAAGAAATGATTTTTTTCCCGGCGGAAATAAGTATATCGTACCCTGATACCAAAAGCGAGAGACCGAATATTACGGCTTTAACACTCTGGGATTCCTTGATAACAAGGCCGAATATAAGCAGGGCCGCCGATATTGCAATGCGTATTAATATAACCTTATCAACCTTATTGCCATATCCGGCATGCTCGTGGCTGCAGCTACAGGACGATCCGCAAGATTCGTCTCCGCAGGAGCAGGAATTTTTTGCATCGTTCAACTTTTTTTTATTTTTTATTATATCTTCTTCATAACTTATTTTTGCCATATTTATTCCCCCGTAATGTGTTCAAACGCGATATTGAAAAGCTGCTCTATGTGCTCATCCGCCAGCCTGTAATATACTATCTTTCCGTTCCGTCGGCTAATAACTATCCCTGCCACTTTCATCATGTGAAGCTGATGTGAAATCGCGCTGCTCGTCATATTCAGCAGGGCGGCAATATCGCATACACACATTTCAGAAAATCTGAGAGCGCATATTATTTTGGAGCGCGTTGTGTCTCCGATAATACGAAAGAGTTCTGCAACATCGCATATCGGTTTTTCAGGCGGCATCTTGCCTCTGACAATATTAACCGTATCTTGGTGTATAAAATTCAATTCGCAAATATCTGGAATATCTTTTGACATTTTTCATCACCTTGTTAAATACATTTGAATATTTGCTCAATCGTTAATGTACTATACTCTTTTCCGACATTTTTGTCAACCCAAAAAAATAATACCGGGCGCAAACAGCAACCCGGTATCAATCTATTATATTTACAATTGGAAATGTTCTCAGGCTTTTCCGTCGCAGCCGAGCACATTGATTATCTTATGCTTTACAAGCTCCTTGATATTTTCTCTCGCCGGCTTCAGATACTGCCTGGGATCGAAGTGGTCGGGATGCTCCCTTAAATACTGGCGCACGGTAGCAGTCATGGCAAGGCGAAGGTCTGAATCGATGTTGATTTTGCAGACAGCCATCTTCGCCGCCTGACGGAGCATATCCTCCGGAATTCCTATCGCATCGGGCATCTTGCCGCCGTTTTCATTTATCATCTTTACATATTCCGGTATTACAGAGGAAGCGCCGTGCAGCACTATCGGGAAATTGGGCAGACGCCTTCCTACCTCTTCCAGTATGTCAAAACGGAGCTGCGGTTTCTGGCCGGGCTTGAACTTATAAGCTCCATGGCTTGTTCCGATAGCGATCGCAAGTGAGTCGACGCCTGTCCGGCTTACAAATTCCTCTACTTCTTCTGGTCTTGTATATGATGCGTCGGCATCCGAAACATTTACCGCGTCTTCGATACCCGCAAGGCGGCCGAGTTCACCCTCCACAACGACTCCGTGGTCATGGGCGTACTCAACAACCTGCTTAGTCAGCTTGATATTGTCCTCAAAGCTATGATGGCTGCCGTCAATCATAACCGAGGAAAAACCGCCGTCAATGCAGCTCTTGCAGAGTTCAAAAGTGTCACCATGGTCAAGGTGGACGCAGATCGGAAGTCCGGTTTCGATCACCGCAGCCTCGATAAGCTTCATCAGATAGGTGTGATTGGCGTATTTTCTGGCTCCGGCCGAAACCTGCAAAATAACCGGGGCATTTGTTTCCTTCGCGGCTTCGGTTATTCCCTGAATAATTTCCATGTTGTTGACGTTAAACGCGCCTATGGCGTAACCGCCCTCGTATGCTTTTTTGAACATTTCCTTACTTGTTACAACTGCCATTTTTACCATTCCTTTCTGTATTATCAAGATGCAAAATAAACTTAAAGGATGAAGTATGCCTGTATTAGGGTTGTATTTTGGTTTTTTACATTATTAAATATGCTTGATATTAAGAATGTATTAACATATGTTAACTATAATAGCAGAAATATTAAAAAAAACAACGACTTTACTTTACTTTTGTTTTATTATTGTGTTAAAATTTATGTAATATAATTTTGGGAGGTTCTCTTATGGAAAAATTAAGGGGCGCCTGTATCGTCGGACAATCAGGAGGTCCGACTGCTGTCATCAACTCCAGCATTTACGGTGCCATTAAAACAGCTTTAGAAAGCGATGAAATCACGAGAGTATTCGGAGCTTCGCACGGCATTGTCGGTGTTATAAATAACGAGCTTTTTGACCTGAATATGGAGGATCCAAAGGAGCTAGCGCTTTTGCAGTATACTCCGGCGTCCGCGCTCGGCTCCTGCCGTTATAAGATTGAAGATCCCGAGAAGGATGAGAGCGATTATAAGCGCATTCTTGAAGTATTCAGGCGCCATGACGTACGCTATTTCTTCTATAACGGCGGAAACGATTCGATGGACACCTGCGAAAAGATCAGCCGCTATATGCAGAAGGTCGGTTATGAGTGCAGAATAATCGGAATACCCAAAACAATCGACAACGACCTGTGCTGTACAGATCACTGCCCAGGCTACGGAAGCGCCGCGAAATACATAGCGACTTCCTTGATGGAAATATCAAAGGACACCGCTGTGTATGACATTGGCGCCATCACAATTGTAGAAATAATGGGCCGCAACGCAGGATGGCTTACCGCTGCGGCTGCACTGGGCCGCAACAGCCTGGAGGACTGCGGGCCGGATCTCGTATATCTTCCGGAGGTGCCGTTCGATCTTGAGAAATTCGTTGATGACGTGCACCGCAGATATATAAATGACAGAAACGTAATTATAGCCGTCTCGGAAGGTATAAGAGATAATAACGGCAAGCTTATTTCGCAGTACTCCCTGTCCCAATGCAACCAGCAGGACGCATTCGGTCACGTTCAACTCGGAGGGTTGGCCGCCTTCCTTACAGCCACCGTAAAAGCCAGAACCGGCGCAAAGGTTCGCGGAATAGAACTTAGCCTATTGCAGCGCTGCGCCGCTCACTGTGCGTCTAAAACAGATATCGACGAGGCTTTTTTGGCCGGAAAGGTGGCGGTTGAGAGCGCTATTAACGGAGAAACCGATAAAATGGTTTCGTTTGTACGAGATTATGTTAACGGAAAGTACGTTTGCAGGACAGCCCTCTTTCCCCTCAAGGAAGCCGCAAATCTCGAAAAAAAAGTGCCGCTGGAATGGATCACCGCCGATGGTACCGGTGTCACAAAGGAATTCTTCGATTACGCTATGCCTCTTATTCAGGGTGAACCGGAAAGGCCGCTCGAAAATTCGCTTCCCCGCTACGCAAGGCTGAGGAAGGTTCTCGTCAAATAATTTAGAATATTGCCGGATGATGGATTCAGAGGCTGTTCCAGGACGGAACAGCCTCTTGTCTATATCTATGTTTTATTCGTCTTCCTCGGGCTTTTCGACAATCGGAGCAGATTTCGCCATGGTCGCGTTGCGGAAATTGATACGCGACTGACGGATTTCGGAAAGAGCCTCGTTAATTGCCTCTTCCGTACGCCTAAGGGTGTCGTCCGTATAATCGTTGGCCATCTTTCTAAGCTCTTTTGCGCGCTCTTCGGCCTTTGCGATTATTTCGTTTGCCTTTGCCTTCGCGGTACGAACGACTACCTGCTCGTCGACCAGGCGTTTTGCCTGCTCCTCGGCATTTCTTCGGATAGCCTCGGCTTCCTGCTTGGCGTTGGATATATAGTCGGCGCGTGCGCTTACCAAACGCTTTGCCTCATTCAGCTCGCCGGGAATCTGCGCCTTTATCTCATCCAAAAGATCCAAAACCTGATCTCTTTTTATAACACACTTCTCGGCTCCGAGCGGAACGCCCCAAGCGTCTGAAATAACATTATAGAGCATATCCAAAAGCTCCATTACACCGTTCGCCATTATCATTTACCTCCTTTGCCGACCTTTTCTTCGATTTCCTGAATAATCTCCCTAGGTATATATTCCCTGAGATCAGCGCCATATCTGGCCATCTCCTTGACGGCCGTCGAGCTCAAATATGTATATTTGCTGTCGGCGACAAGGAAAAAAGTATCCAGATCTGGATTCATTTTCCTGTTTATATTTGCCATCTGACATTCATGCTCAAAATCTGACAGGGCGCGCAAGCCCCTGATGACTATCTGAGCGCCCTTGCTTCTGCAATAATCGGCCACAAGCCTGTCGGAAAAATCAACCTCCACATTTGGGAAGCGCTCGCATACCCTTTTTACCTGCGCCACTCTTTCCTCGATGGAGAAAACCGGCTTTTTGCTTGAATTCGTTCCCACACAGACAATTATTCTGTCAAAAACCCTTGCCGCCCTCTTGATAACATTCAAATGTCCCAACGTAATTGGATCGAAGCTGCCGGGGTATACTGCCAAACCTTTCATATAACAAAACTAATCCTTTTCTTTTACCGGCCTTACAGATTTGATATATACAGTTATCTTCACCTTGCCGTATTTGTACTCACGCAGTTTTTGATACGGTGCCGTCAGCTCCGGCAAAACCTTATCCGTTTTACTTTCACAGACTATTATACCATGTCCGCGCAATTTGTCAAATTCCATTATCCTTTCAAGAGCTCTTTCAAGAAGCGGGGTATCGTAAGGCGGATCAAGCAGTATCACATCGAATTTTTCGGCGCCAGACAGAAACGAAAGAGCATCCGCCTGCAATACCCTGGCATTCTGAAACCCGGTACGTCTAAGATTCTCTTTTACAAGCTTAAGGGAAGCCTGGCTTTCGTCGACAAAAGTAACGGATTCCGCACCGCGGCTGAGCGCTTCAATACCGAGCTGGCCTGTGCCGGCAAAAAGGTCCAGCACTTGCCTGCCCTCTATATCGCCCTGAATTATATTGAAAATCGATTCCTTGACCATATCCGTAGTCGGCCTTATCGCCATGCCTTCCGGCTCCTTAAGGCGCCGCCCTCTTGCCGTACCTGTTATAACTCTCATACTATCTATGACCATTCCTCTCAAATATAAAGGCGGTTGCCCAAGTGCTGACATCACGCACTTATATATACTAAATATTTAAAATGGGTTTCTTTTATTTTACCCTTTTCTATGAAAATACTCATAAACTGCGGCGGCTGTATTCTTAGGCACCGCCTTGCATAGCTCTTCGATATCCGCTTCCCTAATAGCCTTTACACTTTTAAAGATTTTTAGCAAATCGGCTTTTCTTTTTTCGCCTACGCCCGCAATTTTGTCAAGCTCCGAACCGCGCATAGACTTTGAACGCAGCTCCTTGTTGTATTCTATCGCGAACCGATGCGTTTCCTCCTGAACGCGTCCGATAAATGAGAAAACCGCAGGGTTAGCCGAAATTCCAATTTCCGCGCCGTCAGGCGAAACGAGCGCCCTCGTACGGTGGCGGTCGTCCTTGACCATGCCGAAAACGGGCAGTGAAATACCCTTTTCATTTAAAACCTTTCGTGCTACATCGGCGTGAGCTTTTCCTCCGTCTATCAGCAGCAGATCCGGAAGCGTACCAAACTTCTCGTCTCCGGACAAATAGCGCTCAAACCGTCTTGAAAGTGTTTCTGACATGCTGTAATAATCGTCCGGAGTTTCGGTTCCCTTAATTTTAAACTTCCTGTATGCGCCTCTTCGCGGCTTCATACGCTCGAAAACTGTCATGGAAGCAACTATATTGGAAGACCCGGTATTTGAAATATCATAAGCTTCTATGCGGTCTGGAACTTTTTCAAGCCCAAGCGCATTTTGCAGCCATTCAAGGGTTTTAAGGACCTTTTCTTCCCTGTTTGTCGCCCGGTTAATCTCTTCAGCCGCATTCAAATTCGCCGTTTCGACAAGGCGCCGCTTCTCTCCCTTCTTTGGAGTGGTAACGTGCACATGAGCACCGGCCTCCTCCGAAAACAACTGTTCGAGAAGCTGGTTGTCTTCCGTCTCAAACGGCAGATATATGTTTTGGGGATATATATTCCGGAGCGAATAATACTGCCTGACAAGCCCGGAAACTGCTTCGGCGTCGTCTTCAATCGGATTTTCAAGCAGTTCGAAGTCCTTATCCAGAAGATTTCCTTCAATATAGTGCAAAACTACAAAGCAGCTTTTCGCTGCGCCCCTCGAAAATCCTACGACATCGGTATCCGAAGCCCCCCGCGAAACCACCAGCTGCCGCTTTGCCTCAAGCTTCTGCAAAGACCTGAGCTTGTCCCGCTTTTCGGAGGCAAGCTCAAATTTAAGCTCCTCCGCGGCCTTGAGCATCTCGCTTTCAAGTCTTGAACATAGCTGTGATGTTTTTCCTTCCAGTATCATTTCCGCCTCTGAGATGACACGCCTGTATTCCGCCTCGTCCGGAGTTCCTCTGCAATAGGCGTTGCAAACTCCCATGTGGTAATTCAGGCAGGGACGCCCTTTACCGATATCCCTCGGAAACTTTCTGCCGCATGTGGGAAGCTTCAGGGTTTTGCATATCGCATCCAGTGCCTCGCGTGTCATAACCCTTCCGCCGAACGGTCCAAAGTACTTTGCCCCGTCGTTTTCCGCTTTTGAAACAAGCGAGAAAGACGGGTATGGCTGCTTTACGTCCAGACGGATGAGCGGATAGCCCTTTCCGTCTTTGAGCAGAATATTGTAATGCGGCATGTGCCGCTTTATGAGCGAGTTTTCGAGTATGAGCGCCTCGAACTCGGTATTGGCTACAATTACGTTGAAATCCGCGACCTTAGACACCATGGCTGTCGTTTTCGCGTCATGTCCGCCGCGGAAGTAACTGCTGACGCGGTTTTTTAGCTTTTTCGCCTTGCCGACGTATATTACTTCCCCGTCGGAGTCCATCATTATGTAAACTCCCGGCTTAAGGGGAAGCTTATTCGCTTTTTCACGCAGAGTTTCCGACATTTTTTCCTCCACAAACCGAGCCTTTCCCGGGTATGAGAAAATTATAAGCCCTCAAAGTCGAATTCGGGTATATAGGATTCCTCAGCGGAATTAAGATCCTGCAAATAACCGTCCTCGATTCCCAGCTCATAAAGCCTCTGCTCGACCGCATCGTACTCTTCCTTTTCTATTATCCTGCCAAGCTCAGGGAATCCAGATGCTGAAGTATTAGGCAGATACTGGCTCATCAGGCTGACAAGGACTTCTCCCGAAAGAAAGTTTTCAGCAATCCATTCGAGCACCCCGAAGGAATTTTCAAGCGCGCCGGGCAGTATAAGGTGCCTGATTATTACTCCGCTTTTAAGTATTCCATCGTCGTCGAGCACATAAGGCCCCGTCTGACGGTACATTTCAAGTATCGCTTTTGTGGCGGTTTCAAAATAGTCGGGAGCGTTTGAATACTTTTCGGCAAGCCGGTTATCCGAGTATTTAAGGTCCGGCAGATAAATCTGCACCGAGCCCTCCAAAAGCTTCAGAGTTTCCACGCTTTCATACCCGCTTGAATTCCACACCACCGGGATTGTTGGCCTCGGCTTGAGAGCTTCGACCACCAGCGGGGCAAAATGACTCGCCGTAACCAAATTGATGTTATGCACTCCGCTGCTTTCAAGAGAACGTATTATCTCCCGCAGACGGTTTACGGTAACAACCTTTCCCTTGCCCCCTGTACTTATCTCATGATTCTGACAATATACACAGCCAAGCGAACAGCCGGAGAAGAAAATAGCTCCGCTTCCGTTTGCTCCGCTTATGCACGGTTCCTCCCAATCGTGTCGGGCCGCGCGGGCTATCCTTATATCAGACGATTCGCCGCAATATCCCGAATGCCCCGCCGTACGGTCCGCCTTGCAGCGCCTGGGGCAGAGCGTACATGACCTCAAATTGCTATCCACCTCCGTACTCACCACACTCCCTGTAGTATAATAACCGTAATGCGGTTATTATATCTGGAATACGGTGATTTTTCAACAAAAACGTGACAATACAGCCATTTTGACGTTTTTATACTATGAAAACCGGAGAAAAGCTTGCGAAAATATAATTTCAAATATTATATTTTAAAACATATATTATCTTATAATGCGATTGACATATTTTATATACATGGTATATAATTTCCTCATAATTAATGTTTGGAGTGATGTGATTGGAACAAATTGAAGATTTAAAGAAGCAGCTTTTAAACGACCGGCCCGTAAAATGGGACGAGTTTCCCGATATTGATTTATATATGGATCAGTTAATAAACTATATGCCGCGTCAGCAGATAGTTTCCCGTCCCGAAAATAAACTGACCTCGGCAATGGTTAATAATTATATAAAGGTGAAGCTTCTTGAGCGGGCAAACGGAAAGAAGTATTCCAGGGTGCATCTTGCCGAGCTGACGATAATCTGCTTTTTAAAACAGATTATGTCCGTCAAGGATGCCGCTCTACTATTTTCCAAATTCTCCAAAGACGAGGTCAGAAGCCTTTACGAGCATTATATCGAGGATCTCGACAAATCGCTTATAGCCGTTTCGCAGCAGCTTCCTGATTCCATGGACGACGATCAAATTGCAAGATCCGCAATGCATTTTGCAATTACAAGCTATGCGTATAAGCAGGCGTCTCTGAAGCTTATCGATATTTTGCAGGAAAAAGAGGAGCAGAAAAAAAACTCAAAAAAAACATCTGCAAAAGGAGAAGTGCAACAATGAGCGACTATGTAATTTTAACCGATTCCTGCTGCGACTTACCGGCGAAGCTCGCCGATGACCTTGGACTTATCGTTATACCGCTCTCCCTTCTGCTTGACGGAAAGGAATACAAAAATTATCTGGATGAGCGCGAAATAACTTTCAAGGACTTTTACTCATCTGTACGCTCCGGCAGCAGCGTTTCTACTTCAGCGGTAAATGCCGATACGTTTCTTAACGCAATGGAATCTGTTCTGCTTCAGGGCAAGGATGTGCTCAGCATTTCGTTCTCGTCCGCGCTCAGCTCAACCTACCAATCATCCACGGTGGCGGCTTCCGAGCTTCGCGAAAGATACCCCGATCGCAAGATCTATACCATAGATTCGCTCTGTGCGTCAATGGGGCAAGGGCTTCTTGTTTATCACGCAGCAATGCAGAAAAAGCAAGGGAAAAGCATTGAAGAAGTTTGCGAATTTGCCGAGGACAAAAAGAACTATCTCTGCCATTGGTTTACGGTAGACGATCTGAACCACCTGCGCCGCGGCGGACGTATTTCAAGGGCAACGGCGGTGCTAGGCTCCGTTCTTAATATTAAGCCGATACTGCACTGCGACGCCGAAGGAAGGCTCACCGGCGTATCCAAGGCGAGGGGGCGCAAAAAGTCACTTGATGAGCTCGTCGTAAAAATGCAGGAAACCGCTATCAATCCTTCTGAGCAGATTGTTTTTATCAGCCATGGCGACTGCATCGGCGACGCCGAGTATGTCGCGGAAATGGTGAGGTCCCGCTTCGGCGTGAGAGATATAATTATTAACAACGTAGGACCCGTTATCGGAGCCCATTCCGGCCCGGGTACGCTGGCGCTGTTTTTCCTGGGTTCTCCGCGCTGATACGAATTTAACAATGTCTCTAACGGGAGGCCTTGAGCCTCCCGTTTGGTTATTTTAATAATTCATACATATATGCATGTCCTAAGTCATAAAAAATATTAAAACCTAGCTATTGACTTATACCAGTGGTTGTAGTATATTTAATTTAGTTAGACACAACTAACCGAGGCGGATATATTATTATGATGAAGAGAACTTTAAAGGATCTTAGTCCCGATGAAAGCGGGATAGTATTGGACGTGGGAAACAAATCTGCGTCCGTAAAGAGAAGACTGATTGACATGGGCCTTACGCCCGGAACAAAAGTTACGGTAAGAAAGAAGGCGCCTCTCGGCGACCCGATCGAGGTCAGGCTGCGCGGCTACGAGCTCTCCCTGCGGAAGGAGGATGCCGAGCAGATAAGGATACTTGACAATGGTGTCACGGCGTCTCAAGGCACATTTAATAAAAATAGAAAGGAATACCCGGCGCACCGATTGGATAAGGACACACTGCTTCGTATGAGGCAAAACCACGAGCATGAGTTCCGCCACCACAGCATTCCTTATGTTCCTTCCGCTCATGACAGGCGTGAAATGAAAATTGCCCTTGTCGGGAACCCGAATTCCGGCAAAACCACGCTTTTCAACGCTCTGACCGGCTCTAACCAGTATGTTGGGAATTGGCCTGGCGTTACAGTTGAAAAGAAGGAGGGCAAAGCGACTACCGAAGGCAGGCCGGTCACGATCGTCGATCTTCCGGGAATCTACTCTCTTTCGCCCTATTCGATGGAAGAGATCGTGGCGAGAGATTATATAATCAAGGATTTTCCCGACGCAATAATCAATATAGTCGACGCTACGAACATAGAAAGAAATCTGTATCTTACAGTCCAGCTTCTCGAGCTTGAGCGTCCTATCGTTTTAGCTCTCAATTTCATGGACGAAATCGAAAAAAGGGGTGACAGAATCGACATAAAAACCCTGTCCAAGCACCTCGGCATACCTGTCGTGCCAGTAACGGCAAAAACCGGAGAAAACCTCGACGAGCTTCTCCGAGTCGCACACAGGCAGATGCATGAGGGTTACTCGATTGAGCCGGACGACCTTTACGACGGCTTTACGCACGAGATACACCACGAAATCGGCGAGATCATCCATGATTCGGCCTATGCCGCCAAAATCCCGGCGCATTGGGCGGCGATAAAGCTCCTTGAAGGCGACGCGCTGGTTGAAAACGCAGTCATTTTGAACGATGAAGCTAAAAGCAAAGTAAGGGAAATAATCAAAAAATACGAAAGTTCCAGTGCTTTAGGCGACCGGGAAACGCTGATAGCCGACAGCCGGTACCGTTTTATAGAAAAAGTCGTGGCGCTTTCTGTTGACAGAGCCAGGGACGCCGACGATCTTACTGTAAGCGACAAGATAGACAAGGTCGCTACGCATCGCTTCCTGGCCCTTCCGTTATTCCTTTGTATGCTGCTTCTGATGTTCGGGATCACCTTTGGCCCGGTAGGTTCGTTCCTGTCGGACGGAGTTGCCGGACTAATGGACCGTCTGGCGGGCTGGCTTGCCTCGGCTTTAAGCTCCTCTGGAGCTGCTGGCTGGCTATTAAGCCTTATTACAGACGGAATAATCAAGGGAGTTGGCGGGGTGCTGACTTTTCTTCCGCAGATTGCGCTTTTGTTCTTTTTCCTTTCGCTCCTTGAGGACTCCGGCTATATGTCCAGAGCTGCGTTTATTATGGATAGACTATTACACCGCTTCGGGCTTTCGGGAAAAGCCTTCATCCCAATGCTGATGGGCTTTGGCTGCACAGTACCAGCAGTAATGGGAGCCCGCACGATGGAGAGCGAAAAGGACCGCCGTATGACAATCATGCTCATCCCGTTTATGAGCTGCTCCGCAAAGCTTCCTGTCTACGGCCTTATCT
Source organism: Clostridiales bacterium (assembly GCA_029267755.1). GTDB lineage: Bacteria > Bacillota > Clostridia > Oscillospirales > Oscillospiraceae > DUPK01. The sequence goes on along the minus strand of JAJUHS010000018.1, from coordinate 840 downwards.
GCTCGGCCTTCTTCGGAAAATACGCGGGAATAGTGATTTTTTCGCTGTATCTGCTCGGCATGGGCATGGCAATGCTTTCAGGAATACTGTTTAAGGGCACCCTTTTTTGGGGCGAGGCCCCGGCGTTCGTGCTTGAGCTTCCCCCTTACCGTATGCCAAGCATAAAAAACACCTTAATGCATGTCTGGGAAAGAGTTCGTGACTTCCTGACAAGAGCCGGAACGCTTATTCTGTTTATGAGCGTACTCCTCTGGCTGCTCCAGAACTTCGATTTGCGTTTCGATATGACAGACTCGATGCAGGACAGTATCCTAGGTGTTGTCGGCGGAATAATTGCCCCTGTGTTCAAGCCCCTCGGCTTCGGCGTATGGCAGGCTGGCGTTGCGCTCCTTACAGGCCTTATCGCCAAGGAGGCTGTAGTGGCTTCCCTATCAATGTTCTACGGCTTTTCGCTCACCGCCGGCAGCGGCGTTGTAGCAGCAGCGCTCGGCAGTACCTTTACCCCTCTCTCTGCATTCTCGTTCCTCGTATTCGTGCTTATGTACGTTCCCTGTGTGGCCTCGATAGCAGCGATACGGCGCGAGATGGGGAGCCTAAAATGGACGCTCACTTCCATAGGCTGGCAGATTTTTACCGCCTATATGTGCTCGATGCTGGTTTATCAACTGGGCTTATTACTTGGACTCGGTTAATTCAATAACAAAGGGGCTGTAGCAAAATAAAAATTGCTACAGCCCCGAAAATTATGGACTGAAGCCGAACCAATCGGCCTGCAAAAACCTATTATTGGGAAAACAGCAGACAGAAACTTGAAGACCAGCCCAAAAACCCGCCTTAATG
>JAJUHS010000027.1 GCA_029267755.1 Clostridiales bacterium | reverse complement strand
CTTGAAAAGAGGATATCCTCTCTCGTGTCGACGGGTGAAGAGGCCATATCCTATTCGGACGTCGACGCCCTGCTCAGAGAATGGCTGAGAAAGCGCAGATATAATCAGCGCGGGCTGATGCCGGCTCTGGAGGCGGAGGCGAGGCTGATACGCGAGAAGCTGGATGTCATAGAAAGCTCAAACGAGAAGATGGCGGAGCTCAGGCTCGAGCAGGAGCGCATGGAAAAGTTCCGGGACGATTTCCTAAGGGAAAACGAACTCATCGAGCGCCGTGAAAGGCAGGGAGCAAGAAAAGCCTACGAATCCGCGGAAGCGGAGTTGAAAATTGCCCAGAAGGCGATGGACGAGGCAGAAGCGGAGCTTATGAAGAGCGGAAAGCTTCCCACGACGGAGGATATCGCCGCGATACGCGCGGATCTTGAACGCCTGGCCGCTTGCGATGCCCTTTATGCAGCGTCTAACAGCCGCTTAGAGCAGGCGAGGAAAAGCCTTGAGGATATCTCGTCGGTTAAAAAGCAGTCGGTATTCTCTCCGCTTTCCGCGGACGAGGCCGAGGAAAGGGCGGATCGCGCTACTGCCGCATACATAGACGCAGAGGAGCTGAAAACAGGTAAGAGAGCCTTCGGAATAAATACCGTCGTATTTCTTGCCATAGCAGTTGTTATCGGAGTTCTTGGCTACCTGACGCCGCTCGGAGTTTGGGGTTACGCCGCAGCCGGAATTATGGCGGTTATTGGCGCGGCGCTTGGCATCAGGAATAACCGGGGCTTTAAGATGGCGATTGCCAACGCCGAAAAGCGCTCTGAGATACTCAAGGAGTATAAGGTCGCGTCAATAAACGATATTTCCGCCATGGCCAGAGAATATAAGGAGCTCTGCTTCAGGGAGGATGCGGCATCAACCGCGTTTAAGGCCGCGGAGAGCGAGGCGGAGAAGGCGGCCGCGGCGCTCGAGGAAGTCAAGGCGGAGCTGCTTGAGAAGCTTAAAAAGATAGATCCTTCTGCCGAGGATGTAACCAGGGCTCCCGCGGTTGTCGCCAGGACCGAAAAGCTGCTTGATCTTCTTGAAATAACCACCGCTAGAAGGGACGCAGCCAAAAAGCTTGCAAACAGGCTTGCTTTGGGCGTGGATGTGCGGGTGCCTGCCGACACGGAGGAGCTTCCGGAAGCGAAATACAGCCGCAGCGAGGTGCAGTCTTCGCTCAAATACGCAGAAAAGCAGCTTGCGGCGATAAACACCAGCCTTTCGATAGCTCAGGGCGAGCTTAAGGCGCTCGGCGACCCGGTTCTGCTCAGGACAAAGGCTGCGGAGCTGGATGAGCGCCTGCGCGAGCTTAATATGCAGTATGACGCGATATCCCTTGCGATAGATACGCTTTCGGAGGCGAATACGGACATACAGAACCGTTTTGCCCCGCTGCTTTCTAAAAGAACCGGAGAGATATTGGAAGTTCTGACCGGCGGCAGGTATGAGAAGCTGTCGCTTGACAAGAAGCTTTCGGCAGAGGCGGAAAAAGCGGGAGAGAGCGTAAGCAGGAACATACTTTACCTTTCCGAGGGAACGGTCGATCAGATTTACCTTGCGATGAGGCTTGCGGTTTGCGAGCTTGTTCTGCCGCAGGAGGAGCCATGCCCGATAGTCCTCGATGATGCGCTGGCAAATTTCGATGACGAGCGCATGAAATACGCACTTGACTTTTTGAAGAGCGTCGGAGAAAAGCGTCAGGTAATACTGTTTACCTGCCACGGGCGGGAAGCTCAGTACTATGACGGCGTGAGGGACGTAAACATTGTAAAGCTCAGGGGGTAGGCGGGTGCCTGCCCCCTTTTTATCACCGGAGAAGCGATCACAATCCTTAAAAAAGCGACAATTTCTTTTTTGATTTTATGGTATTATTATCCCATTCTATTTTTAATCAGCAGTTCATTAGCGTTTTGTTTGCAAAACATAACAGAATTTGATAAAATAACAGGAAAAATAAAAATTGCTTTTTATATTTCGGCCATCCGCTCGGTGTTTCTGGGCGGATAAGCTGGCTGTTCGGCAATTGCGGAGAGGTTGCGGGTTATTTAGATGAAGGTCAAGCGTTGGAATATACTCGGTTATGCGAAGGAGGATGTTAACAACCTCGTTGAGCATGGCTTTTCGCCGCTTCTTGCGGGAGTTTTGTGCTCTCGGGGTCTGAAGACGCCGGAGCTTGCGAGACAATTTCTGAAAAGCGGCACGGAATCTCTGTATGATCCCTTCCTGATTAAAGATATGGACAGGGCGGTGGAGAGGCTCCGCCGGGCGATAGAAAACGGGGAGAAGGTTGCGGTCTACGGCGATTATGATGTGGACGGGGTTACATCCACTTGTCTGGTATATCAGTACCTTACATCCAAGGGAGTGCCGTGCATAGTTCATATACCGGATCGTCTGGACGAGGGTTACGGCGTAAACGAAACGGCAATAAGAAACATCGCCGCAAGCGGGGCAACGCTGATAGTGACCGTTGACTGCGGCATTACCGCCGTAAATGAAACGGCACTGGCGAAGGAACTGGGCGTCGACATTATAATTACCGATCACCACGAATGCTCCGGAGAGCTTCCGGACGCCGAAGCCGTGATCGATCCCAGAAGGCCGGACTGCTGCTATCCGTTTCCCTACCTTGCCGGAGTCGGTGTCGCGTTCAAGCTAATTTCGGCGATGGAGGGCAGAGAGGGTACAGAGGGGCTGCTGGAAACCTACGGAGACCTGGTTGCGCTTGGAACCCTTGCGGACGTTATGCCCGTTATGGACGAAAATCGCGTTCTCATCCGCTGCGGGATGGAAATCATCCGCAGCGGCAGGCGCGACGGCCTCGCCAGTCTTGTTGAAGTATCCGGCGGGGATATAAAAAAGCTCGCTCCGGACAAGATAGGCTATACTATTGCCCCGAGGCTGAACGCCGCAGGGCGAATGGGAAAGGCAAGAAGCGCTTTTCTTCTCCTCTCCGCGAACGGGAAAGAAAGCGCCGACGTCATAGCGCGTGAGCTTTGCGACCTTAACCGTGACAGGCAGCAGCTTGAAGCGGGAATACTTGCCGACGCGCTTTCAATGCTCAAAGAGCAGCCGGTAGGGCTACCGATAATACTTGGCTCCGATGCCTGGCATCAGGGTGTCGCCGGAATAGTCGCCTCGCGTATCAGCGAAAGGTTTTTTGTCCCCGCCATCATTGTCTGCTTCGACGGGGAAGAGGGACACGGCTCATGCAGGAGCTTCGGAGGATTTGATCTGTTTTCCGCCCTCGACGCGTCGAAGGATTTGCTTGAAGGCTTCGGCGGGCATACGCTGGCCGCCGGCATAACCGTAAAGCGCAACAATTTTGACGCCTTCAAGCGCCGTTTCTGGCAGTACTATCTGCTGAACACGGACAGCAGCTATGTTCCGACGATGGACATCAACTTCGAGATTGAGGATGCAAGGGTGCTAAATACCAAAAATGTCGAGGATCTTATGGTGCTCGAGCCGTGGGGAAACGGCAATCCCCAGCCCCTCTTCTGCATCAGGGACGCCGTTATTGAACAGATGACGCTGATAGGTGAGGGAAAGCACATCAAAATGCGTGCCTCTAAAAACGGGTCAATGCTCGACTGCGTGTTCTTTGCAAAGACGGTCTATGATCTTGCGCTTAAGCAGGGCGACAGGGCCGACCTCGCGTTCTTCCCGCAGATAAACGAATTTCGCGGCAATCGCAGCGTTCAGCTCCTTTTACGCGAGGTTAAGCCTGCGGAGGAATACATAAAGCAGCGCGACGAGGAAATGGATTTGATACACCGCTTCGAAGGCCAGCTTACGAAAGAAGAAAAAAAGCTGTTTTTACCGGAGCGGCGCAACTTTGTCGATGTTTGGCATACAATAGAAAGGCTTTCGGAAAAGCTTTCCCGCTTCGGCGGAGAAATGCGCGGCGTATTATACGGAATAGGGGCTTTGCTGCCATCGACTCCTATACCAAAAATATATGCCTGCCTGCGCATATTCGCCGAAATGGGACTTATTTCGATCGTTCAGAACGGTACGGAAATCGACATAATAGTCCATAGCGGCAATAAGCGCGCAGACCTGAACGCGTCAAGGATACATAAGAAGCTGCGCTCATGAATTTAAGGATTAACTGAAAGGAGGCGGCATGATGGATAACGTAAGGGAAGCCTATGAGCACCTTGAAAAAAAAGTACTGAACTACAATCCCGGGCTGAACATCCAGCGGCTCCGCTCCGCCTTCGAATTTGCGGAAAATGCCCACCGCACGCAGACTCGGAAGGACGGTTCGCCCTATATAACGCATCCGATCGCCGCGGCGGAGATAGTTGCGGACATGGGTCTTGACGAGGACGCCGTAATAGCCTGTCTTTTGCATGACGTCATCGAGGATACCAGCATCGTTTACGACGAAATCGCAAAAAAATTTGGGGTTTCGGTTGCAAATCTTGTAGACGGAGTTACAAAGCTTACCAGGGTCGTATATACGACCAAGGAAGAAGAGCAGATGGAGAACCTTCGCAAGATGCTGATGGCGATGGCGAAGGACATAAGGGTCATCCTTATCAAGATTGCCGACCGTCTGCACAATATGCGCACTATGGAATACCACGCGGAGAAAAAGCGCCGTGAAAAGGCGCTCGAAACGATGGAGATTTACGCACCTATCGCACACCGGCTCGGCATGCAGAAAATAAAGTGGGAGCTTGAGGACCTGTCGCTGCTGTATCTAGACCCGGTCGGATACAGGGAGATAACAGATGCCCTGGAAAGCCGCAGGGAAACATTCGACAGCTTTATGCAGAGCATACAGGAGCGCATCAGCGAACGCCTTGAGGAATCCGGGATCAAATGCAAGGTTTACGGACGCATCAAGCATATTTACAGCATATACAGGAAGATGTACAGCCAGAATAAAGAGCTTAGCGAGGTTTTCGACCTTTGCGCGTTCCGCGTTATTGTGGATTCAATCGCCGACTGCTATAATGTTCTTGGACATATTCATGACTTATTTAAGCCTGTTCTCGGCCGGTTTAAGGACTATATCGGCACTCCGAAGCCGAACATGTACCAGAGCCTCCACACTACCGTAATCGGTACGGAGGGCATTCCCTTCGAGGTGCAGATACGCACCTGGGAAATGCACCACACGGCGGAGTACGGCATCGCGGCGCACTGGAAGTACAAAGAGGGAATAGACAGGCACGCCGACGAGGAGAAGTTCGCGTGGGTTCGCAGCCTGCTGGAGGCTCAGCAGGACACGGACGCCATGGACTTCGTTCAGGAACTCAAGATAAATATGTTCGCCGACGAGGTTTTCGTATTCACTCCGAGCGGCGACGTAATCAATCTGCCTGCGGGCGCGACGCCGATAGACTTCGCTTACAGCATCCATTCTGCGGTAGGCAACCGCATGACGGGCGCCAAGGTCAACGGACGCATGGTGCCCTATGACACCGAACTTCAAAACGGAGACATAGTTGAAATAATCACCTCGGGCGCATCTAAAGGGCCAAGCCGAGATTGGTTGAGCATAGCGAAAAGCAGCGAGGCCCGCAGCAAAATAAAGCAGTGGCTCAAAAAGGAAAAGCGCGAGGAAAATATTATCCACGGCAAAGCGGCCTTTGAATCCGAGCTGCGCCGCAACAACCTTATGACGACCTTTACTGAGCGCGAGGACATACTGCCCGCGATTTTAAAAAAGCTGTCCTTTGCAACGCTCGACGATATGTACGCCGCGATCGGCTTCGGCGGCATGACGGCCACGAGGGCCGTAAACCGTATAAGGGACGAGCTGATCAAGGCAGCAAAGCCTTCCCATGACAAGCTGCTGCTCGACAGGATAAACCAGCAGCCGGCCGAAGCGCAACAAAAGGTCGGCAAGGCGTCAAACGGCATTATAGTCGAGGGTGTGGAAAACTGCCTTGTAAAGTTCTCGCGCTGCTGCGCCCCCGTGCCGGGAGACGACATTGTGGGATTTATCACAAAGGGCTACGGAGTATCCGTTCACCGTTCCGATTGCCCCAATTATCTCAACTCAAGGGCAAGGCCGGAGGAGGCGGACAGATGGATACGCGTTTCATGGGCAAATTCGGGAAAAGAGTCGTATCAGACGGTTCTCTCCCTGACCGCCAAGGACAGGGAGCACCTTGTCATCGATATCGCCACGACGCTCGCGGCGATTAAAGCAAAGGTAAGGGCGCTGTCGGTCAGGGAAATCGAGGGCGGGCTGGCCGTCGCGCAGATATCCATGGAAGTAGGAGACCGCGACGAACTCAGATTCGCGATAAATAAGCTGTCCGCAATACCCGGTGTGAATGAGGTGCGTCGCGGCGGCGTATAAACAGGGGGAGATAGCTGCATGCGTGCGGTTGTAACCAGAGTAAAGTCCGCCTCCGTGACCATAGACGGAAAGGTAAAGGGAAGCATCGAGCAGGGCTTTCTGATTCTTCTCGGTGTCAAAACCGGCGATACCGAGGCGGAGGCAATTAAGCTTGCCGACAAGATAACCGGGCTTCGAGTTTTTGAGGATTCGGACGGTAAGATGAACCGCGGCCTTCTTGATGTTAACGGAAAGCTGCTTATAATATCGCAGTTCACGCTTTACGGAAACTGCAAAAAGGGCCGCCGTCCCGAATTTCTTTCGGCGGCGCGCCCCGAAACAGCAATACCTCTTTACGAGCTTTTCATAAGCGAGTGCAGAAGGCTCGGCTTCGAGGCCGAAACCGGGGAGTTCGGCGCCGATATGCAGGTGTTTTCCCAGAACGACGGGCCCATGACGCTGATTCTTGATACGGAAGCTTTGTAAATCCATAGTGGAATGAAAGGAATATTAACATGCTGATAAAATCGTTTGAACTCGGACAGCTTATGACGAACTGCTATATCGTAACCGATGAGAATACGCTCGAATGCGCTATAATCGATCCCGGCGCGCACGCGTCGGTTATACTCGATTATCTTGAGGAAAACAAGCTGAAGGCCAAGGCAATTTTTATTACCCACGGGCACTTTGACCATACCACTGCGGCGGAGAACGTCAGAAAGGCGACGGGTGCTCCGATTTATGTAAACAAAAAAGACTGTATGCGCGGCGAGCACAGCTCGATGCACTTCAGGGCGCCGGAAGGCACGGTGTTTTACTCCGAGGGCGACGAAATCAGTGTTTCCGGCCTTAAGTTCAAGGTGCTGGAGACGCCGGGGCACTCTCCGGGTTCGGTGACGCTGATGTGCGAGGACGCGCTTTTTACCGGTGACACGCTTTTCCGCGACAGCTGCGGCAGAACCGATCTCGAGGGCGGCAATATGAGCACTCTGCTCGCTTCACTTAAAAAGCTGTACAACCTTGAGGGCGACTTTGACGTATATCCCGGCCACGCAGGTTCAAGCACGCTCGAAAGGGAGAGGCGCTTCAACTACTATATGCAGCGCGCTGTTGAGGAGTAGGATGAAACTCTGTCTATCGGGGCACGAATATAAATATGCCGTAGAGCAGATATTTCTGATGTTTTTCCCTTCGGAGAAGCCTGTTTATGTCGAGGAGTTTACTGAAAATGAGGACTGCTCGTATATCGCGCTTACTAATTCTGGCGGCAGGTATACGGCTTACAGCAAGGTTTCTCTCGGCGGAAAGATATTTGAGGCTGAAACGCACACCGTAACAGACCGGAGCGACGAACTGAAGTTCCACAGAGAGCTTCAGAAGTGCCTCAAGCTTTCGTATTACACCGCGGCAAGGGCCGCGACAGGCATGGAGGCGCCATGGGGCGCGGTTACCGGCATAAGGCCCGTAAAAATACCCACTAAGCTCATTGAGAGCGGACTTAGCTGTGAAGAGGCCGAAAAGGTTTTGCGTGAAGAATACTTCGTTTCGCCCGAAAAGGCCAGACTTGCCGTCGAGACCGCCGGCATGTCGATTGCAGCGAAGAAATCCCTTCGAAAGGGCGACATATCGCTCTATATAGGAATCCCGTTTTGCCCGACAAGGTGCAGCTACTGTTCCTTTGTCAGCAGCTCCGTGGAAAAATCTCTGAATCTTCTGGAGCCCTATCTAGAGGCGCTTTTTACGGAAATGGAGGCCGCGGCGCGGCTGATAGAAGAAACAGGGCTGAAAATCATTTCGATCTATATCGGCGGCGGCACTCCGACGACCCTTTCCGCCGCAATGCTTGACAGGCTTTTCGCAAATATGAGATCCTGCTTCGAGCTTTCTGATGTACGCGAATTTACGGTAGAGGCCGGACGCGCGGATACTGTGGACGAGGAAAAGCTGAGGGTGATAAAAGCCGCAGGTGCGGGAAGGATAAGCATAAATCCTCAGACCATGAACGACAGCGTTCTCAAGGTAATCGGCAGAAAGCATACGGCACAGGACGTTGTAAAAGCCTTTGAAGCGGCCAGAAAGGTTGGGTTTGACGCAATTAACGCCGATCTGATCGCCGGGCTCCCCACCGATACCGCGCAGGATTTTAAGGAAAGCCTAAAAAAGGTGATTGCGCTCTCTCCGGAAAACATTACGGTTCACACTTTGGCGCTTAAAAAGGGCTCAAAGCTAACCGAAGGGGGTTTCCTGCCTTCTGAATCTGAAGTGACCGAAATGCTCGAAATAAGCCAAAGGCTGCTTCGAAAAGCCGGCTATAAACCATATTATCTATACCGCCAAAAGTTTACGGCGGGAAACTTCGAAAACCTCGGCTGGTGCAGGGAGGGCAGGGAGAGCCTTTACAATATCTGCATCATGGAGGAGCTTCAAACGATTATCTCGCTGGGCGGCGGAGGCGTAACAAAGCTTGTCGCGCCAGAATGCGGAAGGATAGAGAGAATTTTTAATGCAAAGTATCCATATGAATATATGGCGAGTCTGGATAAGGAGATCAAGTCCAAGGAATATTTAAAGGTGTTTCCCCAAAAATATCAGTGAGGTGTAAGCATGCCGGCGTATGATCTGACAGAGATAAACAGGAGAATAAAGGAGGAACCAAGGGAGTTTGTGCGGGAATCGGACGCGCTTTTGCGACAAAGCGTTCTCGTCGCGGCCGAGAGCATAAAGATTCACATGAAGACTTGCCCCATAGTGCTGCTGGCGGGTCCGTCGGGCAGCGGGAAGACCACCGTAGCTAAAATGATTGAGGAAGAGCTTGAGGAGCAGGGCGTAAGCACCGTAACGGTGTCTATGGACAATTACTTCAAGACCGTGGATCCGGATAGCGCTCCGCGTACGCCCGAGGGCGATATAGATTTTGAATCTCCCGAATGTCTTGACATGGAGCTTTTAAACGAACACTTTACGGCCCTTTCGAGAGGCGAGAGGATACGGATACCGTTCTTTATATTTTCGCGTCAGAAAAGAAGTGCAAGCCAGTTTACGCCGCTCAGGCTCCGCAATAACGAGGTCGTTATTTTCGAGGGCATACACGCGCTTAACGACGCAATTACAGACGCCCATCCCGAGGCCTTTAAGCTTTATATCAGCGCAAGCTCCGATTTTATAAAAGACGGCAGGAAGTTTTTTGACAGCAGGTGGCTGAGGCTTGTGCGCCGTGTCGTCCGTGACGATAATTTCAGGGGCTCAAGCGCCGCGTTTACTCTGAAGCTGTGGGCGAATGTGCTGCGCGGCGAGGAACTGTATATCAACCCTTATGTCCACAAAGTCAATATTGCGCTCGATTCCACGCTCCCCTACGAGGTTTCGCTTTTAAAAAGATTTGCCGAGCCCCTTTTCCGAGCGGTTCCGGAAGCTACGCCCCAGAGGGAGCAGATGGAGAATATATTGGAGGCTTTTCAGTTTTTTGAGGAGCTGAATCCCTCTTTGGTCGGCCCCAACTCGCTTCTTCGGGAATTCATAGGCGGAAGCGCCTATGATACAGATATAGAGGAGGAAAAGTAATGGAGCATGTAATCGTTACCATAAGCAGGGAATACGGTTCGGGCGGAAGGCAGGTGGGCATGAGGCTTGCTGCCGAGCTTGGTATCATGTGCTATGACCGCGCGGTTATTGAGCTAGCGGCGGAAAGAAGCGGTATGAGTCCAGAGTTTATCGAGGGGAGCGAAACAAAGGCATCGAACATCTTTTACAATATCGCCCAGGCTTCGTTTACGGACTATACTCCTCTCATTACATACGACCTGACGCAGACCGATAAGGCATTTTTTGCCCAGGCCGAGGTTATCAGGGAGATCGCGGCGAGCGAAAGCGCGGTAATAATCGGACGCTGCTCCGATTACATTCTCCGCGAAAATCCGAACGTAATAAACGTTTTCCTGTACGGCGAGAAAAACGACAAGCTGCGCCGACTTACGCAGGAGCTCGGAGTAAGCAGGGAAGAGGCCAGAGAGCAGATGAAGAGCGTCGACAGGGGCCGAGCGAACTATTATAAAAACTATACCGGCGCCACTTGGGGCGCTCCGGAGAACTACGACCTGTGCATAAACACATCCCGCGCCGACATTTCCGGCGCTGTGGCGGCTATTAAGGGAATGTTTCTTGACAAGCAGAAGGGGACGAAAAAGGCATAATATCGGCTTTCAGGTTAAATACTCCGGCCCGCAAGGCGTTAACCTTGAGGGCCGGAGATTTGTATCGGCATTACTTTACCGCGGACTTCATTGATCTTACATATTCGCGGACATAAGGTTCGCAGTCTTTTCCGTGCTCCGCTACGATATTGACTATGGCGCTGCCTACTATAACCCCGTCGGAAATTGCGGACATCTTTGCCGCCTGCTCGGGCGTGGATATGCCGAAACCTATGGCGCATGGGATGTCTGTTACTTCCCTGACCTTAACGAGAAGCCTGCCGATTTCCATGCCGATCTCGCTTCTCATGCCTGTAACGCCGAGGGAGGACACGCAGTAAAGAAATCCGCGGGCCTCCCTTGCTATCATGACGGCGCGGCTATCCGAGGTGGGGGCTATCATGGAGATAAGATCGACGCCGTTTTCTTCGCAGAGGCCGGAAAGCTCCCCCTTTTCCTCAAAGGGCATATCGGGAACAATGATGCCCGCGATACCGCACTCGGCGCATCTTTTTATGAACTTTTCCCTGCCGTAAGTGAATATCGGATTTAGATAAGTCATAAACAGCAGAGGAACATCAGTTCTTTGGCTTACGCTTTTGACCATATCGAGGAGCTTATCGGTTGTGCATCCTGCCGCAAGCGCCCTTTCGTCGGCCGCCTGAATTACCGGCCCCTCGGCAACGGGGTCTGAAAACGGTATGCCGATCTCAATCAGACTGGCACCTTCCTCCGCCATAGCGAGAATCAGCCTTTCGGTGGTTTCAATATCCGGGTCTCCGCCCGTGATAAAGGTGACAAAGGCCTTGCCGTCTGAAAAAGCGTCCTTAATTCTACTCATGGATATCTACCCCCCTGTAACGGGCGATCGCCGCGACATCCTTGTCGCCGCGCCCGGATATGTTAACGACAATTATTTTGTCCCTGCCCATCTGCGGCGCGAGCTTTCGGGCATAGGCCACGGCATGGGCGCTTTCGATTGCGGGGATTATGCCCTCAGTTTTTGATAAGTACTCGAAGGCCTCAACCGCCTCGCTATCAGTTACGGGAACGTATTGTGCGCGTCCCGTTTCGAAGAGCTGCGCGTGTTCGGGGCCGATACCGGGATAATCGAGACCCGCGGAAATCGAGTACACAGGTGCAATCTGACCGTATTCGTCCTGGCAGAACAAGGACTTCATTCCGTGGAAGATGCCTACGGTGCCGTTTGCAATGGTAGCCGCATTCTTTGGATTGTCAACGCCAAGCCCCGCAGCTTCGCAGCCGATTAGACGGACGGAGGAGTCGTTAATAAACTCGTAGAAAGCGCCCATTGCGTTACTCCCGCCGCCGACACAGGCGATAACCGCGTCGGGAAGACGTCCTTCAGCCTCAAGCATCTGCTCCTTAATTTCCTTACTTATAATTTTTTGAAAATCTCTGACAATAGTGGGGAAGGGGTGCGGCCCCATAACCGAGCCCATCGCATAATGCGTGTCGCTTATTCTGCGGGTCCACTCGCGCAGCGTTTCGTTGACCGCGTCCTTAAGCGTCATCGTACCGCTTGTAACTGGGTGGACCTTGGCTCCCAGAAGCTCCATCCGGAACACGTTTAGTGCCTGCCTCTCCGTATCCTCCTTGCCCATGAATATTTCGCACTCCATATTCATAAGTGCGGCCGCGGTGGCAGTAGCTACGCCGTGCTGACCGGCTCCGGTTTCCGCGATCAGGCGTGTTTTGCCCATCTTTCTTGCGAGAAGCGCCTGACCGAGGACGTTGTTTATTTTGTGAGAACCTGTATGGTTCAAATCCTCGCGCTTAAGATAGATTTTTGCCCCGCCGAGGTCGAGCGTCATTTTCCGTGCAAAGTAAAGGAGCGAGGGACGCCCGGCATAGTTTCTTAGGAGCCCGTCAAGCTCCTTATTGAACTGGGGGTCGTTTTTATAATATTCATACGCATCCTCGAGCTCTTGCACGGCCGACATCAGAATCTCGGGAATATACTGCCCGCCGTACTCTCCGAATCTTCCCTTTCTCATAATAAACCTCCTGAAAAATAAAAAAGCCTTTGCCCCGAATATAGGACAAAAGCTTAAACTTCTGCGGTACCACCTAAATTGATGCAAACGCACCCGCTCTAAACGCACATACATGCGCCTTCCTCTGATAACGGACGGAAAACCCGTCGGGCATTACTCGGAAAAAACCTTTGCTCCCGCCTTCATGAGCCCATTCCACAAGCCTCCGCCTGCCGCGATCCCACCGTCTGCGGCTCTCTGAAAAGCTTCCGCTTATGTACTATTCTCAATCGCAAGTTTGAAATATAATAATTGCCTACATAGTATAACGGCAAATCGGCTTTGTCAAGTCTAAGTTATAACTATTATGTTTTTAGCGTTTCTTTCTTATTAAATTTATAAGCGCCGCTACGAGAAATACTACAAACGCAAGATACAAAACAGATAAAACTATCCGTTTCAGCACAAACAGCACTGCCCAAAAACCTGTTAGAAGAACAATTATTAAAACAATACCCAATAGAACATTAATTATAGATTTCATTACAGCTATCCTTTATATATGATTGATTATTACCTGGTTTTCAGCCTCTTTACTTCTGAGGGTTTTTATAAACCTGCTGTACATCACAAAGGAAATTGTCATGGCTGCGGCGTCCACTATCGGCTGAACCATCATAAGGCCGTATACGGGGAAGATAGAGTTCAGCAGGAACATAAGCGGCACATCGACGACGCCTTTGCGGAAGAAAGAAAGGAACATTGCCTTTCCGCCCTTGCCGGTTGCCTGAAACAGGGAGATAATCATTACACAGCCGGCCATCAGAGGCGTGGCGATACACAAAATCCGCAGAAACTTAACGCCGTACGCAACGGTTTCGGGGTCGTTTATAAAAATACCGACAATCGGTTTTGCAAATATCTCAAATACTACGACACATAAAACCGAAAACGTCATTGTCAGAGTACGCGTGTAAACGTTGGCCTTGTGCATGCGGTCGTAGTTCTTTGCGGCGAAATTGTAACCAATAAGCGGCAACGAGCCCTGTGCAAAGCCCATCGATACGTTCATCGGAAGCATATCGACCTTTTTGACAATACCGACGGCAGCTAAGGCCGCGTCTCCCGCCCTTCCGGCGAGATTGTTGAGTACCGAGTTCGATATTACAGACATAAAGGTCTGAAGCGCTGCCGGCAGTCCGACCACGCATACGCCTTTTACAATGTCTGCTCGAAACGAATAGTATTTTGGAGAAAGCGAGATTACGCTGGTTTTCCGCACACGAGCAAGATAAAAAAGAAAGTAGAGCATGGCCACCGCGTTTGAAACCATAGTTGCAATTGCGGCACCTGTAACCTGAAGGTTAAATCCAAAGGGAAGTATAAAAATAGGGTCTAGAGCTATGTTAAGCAAACCTCCGAGCGACATGCCTACACTGGCCTGCTTTGCAGCGCCCTCCGAACGGACGATATGCGCCAGCACGACGTTCATAATGCATGGAAGTCCCCCAATTATTACAACCCAGTTGAGATAACTGCCAAAATAACCCGCAGTGCTTTCGCGGGCTCCAAGGAAGGAAAGAATCTGGGCTTTAAAGACAATAATAAGCAGGGAATACAGAATCGACGCTACAGCCGCGCTATAAATTGAAAAAACAGACGTCCTGCGGGCGGTATCAGGGTCGTTTCTTCCAAGAGAACGGGAAATAAGGCTGCTGCCACCGATACCGAACAGATTGGCCAGGGCGGTAATCGCCAAAAAAACTGGAAAGGACATCGCTATTGCGGCGGACTGTGCAGGGTCGTTAAGCATCCCGACAAAAAATGTGTCCGTTAGGTTATATACCATTGTTATAAGCTGGCTTATTATAGTCGGAATGACAAGCGCCTTTACCGACTTCGGAATTGCGGCGCTTTCGAAAAGCTCCTGCTTGGATAAATCCGCCACGGGTCATAGCACCTCGCTTAAAAAATTACCACAGCTCCCTATACTCTTTCGTATCGGGGAGCTGCGATAAGTAGCACTTATTCGTCGTATACGTCGGAGGGGGATAGAAGAGTAAATCCCGCTGCAGAGAGAGCTTTGACAGCTTTTTCGGTATCCTCCACGCGCAGCATCATATATGCCTTGTGGCTGCCCGAGTTCTTTGCGAATGCGTAGGTATACTCAATTGATATGTTCGCCCTGAAAAGCTCCTCAAGCACGCTGTGGAAGGTTCCGGGAGTATCCTCCAGCAATACGCCGATTACTGGTGTCTCCACAACGGTAAGCCCGGCCTCCCTGAGCTTTTCCTTTGCCACGGACGGCTTGTTCACAATAAGCCTTACGATTCCGAAATCCGTCGTTTCGGCGACCGAGAACGCGCGCATGTCTATGCCGTTTTCGCGGAGTACGGAAGTAACGTCCAAAAGCGAGCCAACGCGGTTTTCGACAAAAATGGAAAGCTGCTTAATCGTCATATTCCCATCCCTTCCTAATCGTGAAGCTTGCGGTTATCGATAACGCGGACGGCCTTACCCTCAAATCTCGTAATGGTTTTCGGGGCGACAAGGCGCACGTTGACCGATATGCCGAGTACATTTTCGATTTCCTTGCGTATCTTCGCGGCCATGGCTTCGATTTTCCTGACCTCGTCGGTGAAGTTCTCCTCCGTCATTTCAACAAGCACCGTAAGCTTATCCTTGTTGTCAATGCGGTCTACAATAAGCTGGTAATGCGGGGCAACCTCATCCAGAGTTACCAAAACACCCTCAATTTGCGAAGGGAACACGTTGACGCCGCGGATTATAAGCATATCGTCGGAGCGCCCGAGCAGCTTTCCGATCCTCACGCTGGTACGGCCGCATGCGCAGGGTTCGGTGATCTTATATCCGACGTCGTGCGTGCGGTAACGGATAAGCGGCAGGGCTTCCTTGGTGATGCAGGTGAAGACAACCTCGCCCTTTTCGCCGTCGGGCAGAACCTCTCCGGTGTTGGGGTCGATTATTTCAAGGACAAAATGGTCCTCGTTAACATGCAGACCGCTGTGCGCCTGACATTCGTAGGCGACGCCCGGCCCGATGATTTCGGATAGCCCGTAGATATCGAAGCACTCTATGCCGAGACGGCTTTCGATCTCCTGCTGCATACCGCGCGTCCAGGGCTCAGCGCCAAAGAAGCCGTACTTAAGCGAGAGATTTTCCTTTGTAATGCCGTGCTCTGCCATGTATTCCGCGATGGTAAGAGCATAGGAGGGAGTGCAGAGGATAAACGTGGGTTTAAAATCCTGAAGTATCGTAACCTGCCTCGCGGTATTTCCGGTCGAGGCGGGAATCGTTGTGCAGCCGATGGTCTCGGAGCCTATATGGCCGCCGAGACCGCCGGTGAAAAGTCCGTAGCCGTAGCTTATGTGCCCGATATCTTTCTTAGTGACGCCGCCGGCGCCTATCGTCCTCGCCATAACTTCGCCCCAAATTTTGAGATCGTTTCTGGTATAGCCGACGACAGTCTGCTTGCCGGTGGTGCCGGAGGATGCGTGTATGCGGACAATGTCCTCCATAGGTACGGCAAAGAGGCCGTAGGGATAATTATCCCTTAGATCCTGTTTGTAGGTGAAGGGCAGCTTGTGGAGATCGTCTATGGACTTGATGTCCTCGGGCTTTACGCCCGCTTCGTCGAATTTCTTCTTATAGGCTGGAACCTTCTCGTAAACACGCTTCACCGTTTCGATAAGCCTCTCGCTCTGGAGCGCTCGGAGCTTGTCGAGCGGCATGGTTTCTGCTTCAGGATTATAAATATTATACATGGTGGTTTAAAATTCCTTTCTTTCAGACCACCCTAACCGTCCAATTAAACGGATCCTCGATTCTACCCCACTGGATACCGGTCAGGTAGTCGTATAATTTAGCCGAAAGCGGACCGATTTTTCCGCCTCCTATGATTTCGGTCTTGTCGCCGTAAACGATCGTGCCGATAGGGGAGATAACCGCGGCGGTGCCGCTGCCGAACGCCTCCTCGAGCTTGCCGTTTTCCGCCGCCTCAAACAGTTCATCGACTGCGAGAGGCCTCTCGGAAACGGGAAGTCCCCAGTGCCTGAGTATATGCAGGCAGGAGTCGCGCGTGATTCCGGGCAGAATGGAGCCACCGAGCGGGGGAGTAACAATTTCTCCGTCGATTTTAAACAGCACGTTCATGCTGCCGACTTCCTCAATGTACTTGCGCTCAATGCCGTCGAGCCAAAGCACCTGAGAAAAGCCAGCTTTTTCGGCGGTTTCTCCGGCGCGGAGGGAAGCGGCATAATTGCCGCCGGTTTTAGCTGCGCCGGTGCCGCCTCTGACGGCGCGAACGTCGCGTGATTCGACATATATCTTCACGGGATTAAGACCCTCGGGATAATAAGCGCCGACAGGGCAGGTTATGATAGAAAAAATATAAGACTTTGAAGCGTGAACACCGACATGCGGCTCGGTCGCGATTACAAACGGACGAATATACAGGGATGTGTCGGGTTCGGAAGGTATCCAATCCTGCTCGATGCGGACAAGCTCCAGCAAGGCCTCCATAAATATGTCCTCGTCGATTACGGGGATGCTGAGCCTTTCGCAGGATCTGTTCATTCTGCGTATGTTTTCAATAGGACGGAAAAGCTGGATGCCGCCGTCTGCCCTTCTGTATGCTTTAAGACCTTCGAACACTTCCTGGGCGTAGTGGAACACCATAGCGGAAGGCTCAAGCTCAAACGGGCCATAGGGTATAATTCGGGGATCATGCCACCCCTGACCTTCGTCGTAATTCATGACAAACATATGATCGGTAAAGTAGCGGCCAAAGCCCAGTTTCTTCTGGTCGGGCTTTGCTTTCGAGCTTTCCGTCTTAATAAATCGAATTTTACCCATTACGGATGCCTTCTTTCTAAAGTTAATATTAAAGAATTATAGCATTATAAATTAAGGTATGCAAGAATTATTTTGCGATTTTAATGCTAAAAAAACGCCCGTGCGCAACCTTGCACATGAATATTCCAACCCTTTTAGATTAATGCCGCTTAGAATATATCGGAATTCCTTGACAAGAATCCGCCGGTGATAGATAATAAACATTAAGCCCAAAAGCACGATGGGGCCGCCAATACAACAAGTGCACTGACAGCCCCTATATAAAAGCGTGCGGCGCGCCACACCGCCACTAAATATTATGTTTGATCCGGAGGTACCGTTACATGGCAAAAGTTGCTCCTTCCATACTTGCGGCTGATTTTGCAAATCTTGAAAAGGATATAAAAGCTGTCGAAAAGGCCGGCGCGGACTATTTGCATGTGGATGTTATGGATGGAATTTTTGTTCCGAACATATCAATTGGCATTCCTGTCGTACATTCCGTGCGGAAAGTGACCGATATGGTGATGGACGTGCATCTGATGATAGACAGACCAATCCGCTATGTAAACGACTTTATAGAGGCCGGAGCAGATATAGTGGTTTTTCATTTGGAGGCCGATTTGCCGGAGAAAATTTTTGAGACGATAGAGCTTGTGAAGCTGAGGGATAAAAAGGTCGGGATTTCGATAAAGCCGAATACTCCGGCAGGGATGATCTATCCTTTTATACATCTGCTTGATATGGTGCTTATAATGACGGTCGAGCCGGGCTTCGGCGGGCAGGAGTTCATATCAGAGCAGCTCATAAAGATCGCCGAGCTGCGAAAATACATCGACGAGCGCGGGCTATGCTGTGAAATAGAGGTCGACGGAGGAATAAACACCGAAACCGCCAAGCTCTGT
>JAJUHS010000061.1 GCA_029267755.1 Clostridiales bacterium | reverse complement strand
GTAAGGAGAAACAGGATTCTGATAATAATTACCGCAGTTTTACTGCTGCTGTTATCCGCTTTTATTTTTGTTACTATAAAGATTCGCCCGATTGTTATAGGAATGGCAAGCTCTGCTGTCAAAAACGCAATTACTATCGCGATAAACGAGGCTATCACCGAGAAAATGTCGTCCGGTAAATACGACTACGAGTCGCTCATAAAGCTTGAAAAGGACGAAACCGGTACGGTCTCAGCGATAGTCGCCAATATGGTGACGATCAACAAGCTTAAGGCAGAAATAACCGAGATGATAACAAAAAAGGTGCAGGAGGCCAAAACGTCGGAAATAGGTATTCCGATGGGAAATATCATAGGGACATCATTCCTCTCGGGAAGGGGACCGCTAATAAAGCTGAGGATAATCTCCGTAAGCTCGACAAAGACAGCTTTTATCAACAGCTTTACGGCCTCCGGCATAAACCAGACCAGAAATCAGATAATAGTCCAGCCTACCGTCACTGTCAGCGTTCTGGTTCCGGGCGCGCTGACCTCTGTTACGGTCGAGAGCCAGATAATTATTGCAGAATGCGTGATAGTCGGCAAGGTGCCCGGCAGCTATACCTATTTTGAGAGCGGAAGCACCGCCGAGGGAAGCGATAATTGGGACACAAACCTCGAAAAGTATGACATCATTACCTAAGGAGAAAGAGAATGGACATAAAAACGGAGATTATCAAGCTTCGGGAGGAGCTGAACAGGCACAACTACAACTATTACGTTCTTGACAATCCGACCGTTTCCGATTTCGAGTATGATGAACTTATGCGCCGCCTTATAGAACTTGAACGCCTCAATCCGGAACTCGCTTCCCCGGATTCGCCGTCGCAGAGGGTGGGCGGAGCCCCGCTTTCACAATTCGAGGCGGTCACGCATGCCGTACCGCTTGAAAGTCTTACGGATGTTTTTTCCTTCGATGAGTTGAGGGCATTTGACACAAAAATAAAGCAGATGCTGCCCGACGCCGAGTATGTGGTGGAGCCGAAGATAGACGGTCTTTCGGTGGCTTTGGAGTACGAAAACGGCATATTTGTCCGAGGTGCGACGCGCGGCGACGGAGTTACGGGAGAGGACGTTACGGAAAATCTGCGCACAATAAGAAGCATACCGCTACGCATTGAAAATGCGCCCGAAAGGCTTGTGGTCCGCGGCGAGGTATTCATGCCGAAAGCGGTTTTCAGAGCGTTGAACGAGCAGAGGGAATTAAACGGGCAGCCGCTCCTCGCAAACCCCAGAAATGCGGCTGCGGGTTCAATACGCCAGCTCGACCCGAGGATTGCGGCAAGCCGTAGGCTGGACATCATCGTTTTCAATGTTCAGACCGTCAGCGGCATGAGCTTTTCATTTCATTCGGAGAGCATAGATTTTCTGCGCAGATTACGGTTCAAGACCGTTGATTATATGCGATGCAAGGATATCGACGGATGCTGCGAGCGCATATCCTGGGTGGGCGACAATAGGGAAGCATTCGAATATGATATAGACGGCGCGGTGGTAAAAATTAACAGCCTTCGGCAAAGGGAAATGCTCGGGAGCACATCAAAAGCTCCGCGCTGGGCGGTGGCATACAAATACCCGCCCGAAAAAAAGGAAAGCCGGGTGAAGGATATAATCGTACAGGTGGGGAGGACGGGCGTGCTGACTCCGAAGGCGGTCGTAGAACCTGTGCGTCTGGCCGGAACCACGGTTATAAACGCGACTTTGCATAACCAGGGCTTCATCGACGAGAAGGACATAAGGATAGGAGATACCGTAGTTATCCAGAAGGCGGGGGAGATTATACCGGAAATCCTAGGCGTGGTTAAGGATAAACGGCCCGATTGGGCAAGACCATTCAGGCTGCCGGACACCTGCCCAGTGTGCGGGGCTCCGGTATCAAGGGATAAGGAAGCGGCGGCCAGGTGTACTGGGGCGGAATGTCCCGCACAGCTTCTGCGCAATATAACGCATTTCGCATCGAGGGATGCGATGGATATCGAGGGGTTGGGAGAAGCGGTCGTGGAGCTTCTGGTGGGGGCCGGACTCATTTCTTCCGCCGGCGATTTGTACTATCTTGACGCTGAAAAGATTTCACGGCTTGAGAGAATGGGTAAAAAGTCGGCGGAAAACCTTATGGCGGCAATAGAAAAATCCAAGTCTAACGACCTATCGCGCCTTATATATGCGTTCGGAATACGCCAGGTAGGCCAGAAGGCCGCAAAGATACTGTCGGAGCACTTCGGCTCTCTTGAAGCGTTGGAAAACGCTTCGCTTGATGAGCTTACAGCGATATTCGATATCGGGGAAGTTACGGCGACTTACATTAGGGAGTGGTTCAAAAGCCCGCAGTCAAGACACCTCATCGGCCTTATCAGAAATGCTGGGGTAAATACGCTGAGCATAAAGGAAAAGGCCGACGGTCGCTTTACCGGCAAGACCTTTGTGCTTACGGGAACTTTGGAACACTATACCCGCGAGGAGGCGGGGGCGATTATCGAAAAATTCGGCGGAAAAACCAGTTCCTCTGTATCAAAAAAGACTGATTTCGTGCTGGCCGGCGAAAACCCCGGCTCAAAGCTGACAAAGGCTCAGTCGCTGGGAATAAGGGTAATAAGCGAAGCAGAGTTTGAAGGAATGATAGAATGACGTGAGCTTCCATTGGACGGTGCTGATTTGAAGCGCCATCCAATGGACATATTGATTGTTTCAGTTCGGCCTTTAAAATGAAACAATATGATTCGCGTATCTGCAAAATAAAATCATTAAAACTTTGAAAAAAGCCTTGTCAAACCTGAAACGATATGTTATACTAACGCCTGCGGCAATCGAAAGGCGTGGCGCCATAGCCAAGTGGTAAGGCATGGGTCTGCAAAACCCTGATTCCCCAGTTCAAATCTGGGTGGCGCCTCCATAAAAGGACTCTATCCTGATAAAAAGATAGAGTCCTTTTTTCATGTTTTGATTCCAGAAAATGCGAACGTTTTGAATCTGATTAAGATTACCAGAAGACATAGCGAAAATATTATGATATAAATAAATTATAATCTACAATATACGGGGTGAAAAGCAAATTGAAACGAGAGAGTCACAGGCTTCTGGGCATATACCTTTTGAAAAGCCTTCGTGGGCTGCCCACACAGAGATATGAAAAAGCATTTTTGTTTGGCTGTATCCAGCCTGATATAAATATTTTTACCTATCTGAAGGGTTCAATGCGGGTTCGGCTGCTCAAAGGACATAACTTCAGAAACTCGGAAAGATGCGTAAATCGCACCATTGAGAAGCTTCAGAATAGCGGCTCTTGGAAAATGAAGGATTATTACCGCCTCGGGAAGCTTATACATTATATTTCGGACGCGTTTACTTATCCGCATAACGAAAGCTATGACGAGAGCATAAGAGAACACAGAATATATGAGGGTAAGCTGAACTGCCACTTTAAAAACAATATTAACATTCCTCAATATGTGACTATTGAAAGCATGGGAAGCTCGGTTATAGAAACCGTTCGGATGATACATAGACAGTATTCCGATGCTGTGAAGGATATAAGCACGGATATGGCATTTATTGTAAACGCTGCAGAAATAGTATTTAACAGTCTTGTATCTGAAGCTTCGGCTTCTGCGGCCTGAGAATATTGAATCTAATTATATAAACAAATTGTAAATTAAATCTTTATTTTTTGTGGAATATATTATATAATATCTGAAAAGCGAGTTTTTATGGATATTATGCCGTTTAAAACGGGCGGGCTTAATTGCTGATAATTAACGGATTTATTTGCCAATCACAGATTGCCTCCTTTACGCATAGCTTACTTATTTGGGGTGGAATTAATGTATTTCGGAAGCGTCAAGTTCTTCAAGCGGCTTATTGTGACCGTATTTCTTATCCTGCTGCTCCTTCCGACTGTACTTTCGGTTTTTTTCTTTATAAAATATGCGGGGCTGAGCAGGCAGCTTGAGAGAATTGATTCCGCCGTTGACTCTTTCAGCAGGACTGTTCCGGCAGAGATGCGCCGGCAGATAGACGATACCATTAACGAGCAGAAAAAGGAAATCGATTCTTACATTACAGAACAGGTAAGCGGGCTTTATCGGCAGATTGACGCTTCCGTCGCTGAAAAGACGGATAGTCTCGATAAATCGACAAATATTCAGCTGGACAGGCTTAAAAATGATTTGACAGTGTCTATCGAGGGCCGTACGTCAGAAATTCAGGATGATCTCAACTTATCTATAGACAATCAGCTTAATAATCTCAGGGAAGAGCTGAACAGGTCGCTAGGGAATCAGATAGCCGTGCTTCAGCAGCAGCTAAACGATTATAGGAAGAATTCTTAAGAATTCCTAACCGCTGGAGAATATCATACATATTATATCTGTCGGCGGATTTTAGATTATATAAACAAATAATCAATAAGAACAGGAGAATTCACATGGGTCTGAAGGATAACTTTTATCAGGCACTCAGGGAATTGCTCAACGGAGGAGGAGCGTCAGGCTCCGATTTGGATGAGAAAGACAAGTCCCAGGCCGATTTGGAGGATTTTGAAGCACCGGGCGCGTTCTCTGCTCAGGATGAATCCGAATCTGCCGGGAAAAGCTTCGCGGATTTCATGAAATCCGGAAATGAAAGGGAAGCTGATTATTCCAAATCAAACTTCCAGCCAAAATATGAAACGGCTTCAGAGCTTGAAACCGACACCGAGCAAAGCGGAAGATATGCACAAACGGGTTTTGCAAGCAATGCGGGCAGAAATAATTTGTTCGGCAGGCCGAGCAGACCTGAAATAAACGGGCAGTTCAACCAACCCGTCCAGCCGGGCGGAATAGATCAGTCAGAGCCGATTGATACCGCGAGACCGGAAGAGATGACCGTCATTTCCAAGAGCACGGTAGTCCTTGGCGATATCCGATCTTTGGCAAACGTGACTATTGACGGCAAGGTGCGAGGCAACGTAAACGTACTTAAGGATGTGACTATGCATGGAGTGCTGGTAGGAGACCTTATGTGCAATAATTCAAATATGAGAGGCTCTTCGATTCAAGGCAACATAACTGCCAAGGGCAGGACGTATATAGATAACGAATCCATGCTATTGGGCGATATGAAGGCACAGTATTCAAACGTGGACGGCAAGGTTAAGGGCAATCTTGATATCGGATCCAAAATCCACCTGCATCAAAACGCCGTCGTTGCCGGCAATATCAATACAAACACGATCGCGGTTGAAGATGGCGCGAATATTAAGGGCTTCGTCAATACTTCGTTCTTAGATGAAAACGGAGATACTGCTTTTCCGAGCCAGATAGCGTTCGGAAATGACATGAATACAAACTCGGATGAGTAATTTATACATAACGCGTTTTTTGCGTGTTACTCAAACTAAAACCGAAGTGTCCGCTTTTTGCAGTCACTTCGGTTTTGGTTTTCTTAGGCGGTTTAACTACAACCCCAATCCACTTTGCCTGTCATCTGCACAGTACCGTCTGCGATACAATGTCGGAGAAAATCTCCATACCGTCCGTTTTCGAAACATGGATAACATCTGAGAAAACGCTGCCGGGTATTATAGAATCCAGAATATTTTCTTTTTTCAGAACTTGTTTGGGATTAAATATAACATCCTTTTGCCCGTCGATTATGGCGACATAGAAGATCCCGGTTTCAACAAGATCCTGAAAGAAGTGACTTCCATAGGACAACTCCGGTAAAAATCCGGCATCTGCGGAGGATACTTCACAGATAACCGACATATTGCAAAGCTCCGCAAAATTAAGAGGAACACCGAGCGACGGCGTTGTGGTTCCCCATCTGCCCGGTCCCATAAGCAAGGCGTTTTTGCATTTCAGATATGCGTTAACAGCTCCGATTTGCCTGGCAACCGCATATTTATTCTGCTCGTTAAGCCGACTGTATGCCAGCGGATCCACAAAAACCACATAATCAATAGGAAGCCGTACGTTACCTCCCATAAAGTTTCCTTTAACCGAGAAAAAACAATCCTCTTTGTTATAAAGTTTGGGTATTTTTATGGGATTGCCCAGCCCTCGCGTCTGCAGCGGACGGCACTGCAGTATATTTATTTTGAACTGAGCGTCTTTTGAAAAATTCGCCGTAAATTCGATATCCACAGGGTAATCATATACCTTTGACAACAATGCAAGGATGTCTTTCATAATCGAAGGGAAAGCGGTGCTTTTGAGAAGCTCATTAAAATCATAGATATAAGGCGTCTTCCCGCCTGTTAATCCAAGCTCCCTCAGCCTGTTCGCAGTCTGGGTATCTAAACTGGCGAACAGCTTTTTATCTGTTTTTATATCATGCGAAAAAATATCGTCCAGTTCAGCGCTTGTCAGCTTGTTGTCATTAATCGATATAATATCGGCGCCGTGCTGGGAATACTTCTTTTGATCCTCATAATTCATCGGGGCGATGCGTAGAGGATTGTCAAGACATACGATTCGAGCATAGTCGCCGGCCGTCCTGTCTACGGCCCTTGTACCTAGAC
Source organism: Clostridiales bacterium (assembly GCA_029267755.1). GTDB lineage: Bacteria > Bacillota > Clostridia > Oscillospirales > Oscillospiraceae > DUPK01. Next base: position 4,991 of record JAJUHS010000061.1, on the reverse strand, counting down.
CAAAAACCAAACGCAGCATTCCGGAATCCATGTCAATGCTTTTATCCCATACATACAGGTTAGAAGAGTTTCCGACACCTGCAAGATGGGGGAAAAAACCGCCCTCGTATTGGTCACCCGATACGCGCTGAACAAGTATTGCCATCTGCTCGTCCATCTCAAGCAGTCCTCTGTTCATTCTGTAAGCGAGCGCATCCTCGTTCATTGTGCTGGCATAAACGGTACGGACTGCCTGCTCAAAGGCCTCGTAGCGCTCCTCAGGCGTACCCTGATTTGCACAGAATACGCTTTCATATTTTCCCGCAAAGGCGTTGCCGAAATTATCCTCGAGCAATGAACTGGAGCGAACGATGATAGGAGATTGACCAAAGTATTCCAGCATCTGCACAAACTGCTCGCGAATATCCATGGGAAACTTTCCTTGAAGGAGCTTTTCTTTAAGCTCCGGCGCATATTTAAAGTATCCTTCTGTTGATTTCTGTTTTGTGCGGAGTTTCCACCAGCCGTTTTGAACGATATAGGTGTAAAATACATCCGCACCAAGGTAAAAGGAATCGTGGGGCTCCATGAATGGTGCAAACCGATCTCCGCCGTCACGCTCCAGTATTTTTCTGGCCAGAAGCATGCCAATGCTTTTTCCTCCGATGAATCCTGTGCCGAGCTCTCTTGAGGCTATGGCCAGAATGTCATACAGCGTGAAATAGCGTTCACATAAGTTAAAAAGACGGGATTTGTCGCCTATAAGCATATGCATCAGAAGACGCTTGACAGGCTCCTGCTGTTCGCTGGGTAGCGTAAGCGCATCCTTCGCCTTATTAAAGGTTACATTCCAAAAGTCCTGACGCTCTCCTCCGCGCATGATTCTTGAGAACAATTCGGCAACCTCAGAGCTTGAGGTAAGGCATATCGCATCCTGCCCCTGTATCAAATGCGGAAAAAACATGGTCGACGAATAACGCTCCCAGACCTTCAAAGGGTGAACATAAAGCTTATCCTTTATATTGTACAAGTCGAGCAACAATTGCGTAGTTTCACGAATACTGGCGATGGTAGTGAAAGCATGAGCGTCGCGTACGATGGCGAAATACGCGATCGTATCAAGCTCATACAAAAACGGGCATGTAACCTTAAAGAAGTTGCTGATCATAAGGTCGGAGTGCCAGTACCTCAATAAGTCGGTAAGGCAGTCGAAAACAAAAAAAATTTTTCTGCCAGCATCTTTTATTATTCTGTGGACTTCTATTGCAAAGTTCTCGAACCCTTTACTTGCGTCAACGTTATAAGTGGTAATTTCCGGGGAGTACGGCAATATCGGTTCATGATTGCCGAAACGGATGTAAACAATACATCTCTTGTCGCTTATGGCTTGCTTGATGAATGGATCAACCATCTTTTTATAGTCGGAGATCGAGTCGACCTGCCATACGACGTTATCTCCGAAACGCAGGTAGTCGATTACATGGTCAAAACCCGCAAGACCTGTACTCGCTTTATCGTACATGATCATAATGTGCCCTCTTTTCAAAAAGTCTTCCGTGCTTGGCCGACAAAGGATTGCGTTGCCACGCAGGCCGTTTGACCTGTTTTTATATTACATAGTTATTGCCGGAGTAATTATCATATCAATTCCGAAGAACTTAACGGCGTCCTGAATGGCCTTGAAAATGCCTAGAGTCAGTCCGGAAGGGGAGCCGTCCTTAACGAGCAAATCATGGACTGCACCGTAAATTGAGTTTCCAAACGCAAACCACGAAGCGGTGAAAATAACGGCGAATATCAGGAGCACAAGGAGGGCTGCCCGCGCAAAAGAGGCTTTGGCTTTTTTTCTGCAGCCTCCGCAGGCCCAAATAATAAGCAGCAAAAGGTTGAGCCCGGGGATCAAAAGCAGGAATATAATTCCTATCCAGCCGGCAACAGATATCGAATCGTTTTTTAAATCATCCTTATCGGCCGATCCATCTATGGTTTTTGCAGATTTTTTTTCCATGGGTTCGTGTTTTACGGGCCTGAATGTGTTCTCAAAGATCTCTTGCCTGATTTGGGCCCTGCATTCTTCACTTATATCGTCTAAGCCTTTAAGGCTCAAGTCCTCAGAAGACTGGGATGGGGCATTCTCCGGAAGGACGAAATCGGACAAGTCGCTGAAGCTGTCGAGGAAATTATCCGGGGAACTATCGGCAGCGGCCGCTGAATCATATGAAATAAGCTCGACTGGATCAATAAACAAATCACCTGAAAAACATTTTTCGGCTTCGCTTATAGTAAAAGACGGAGGGACCAGCCCGTCTGCAAAAGGGTTTATGACTTCCGCAAGCTTTTCGAAATTCGGCGTTTCATAGACCTGCGAACAAGCCTCAGAAGGGGTGTCCGCAGGCAAAGGAGCCGTATTGCCGTCCGAAATCGGCGGCCTGTAAAATACAATATCTCCGGAGCTGAGTCTTTTGACGGTTACCTGACTCAAATCCTTTCCCGTATTATCATAAACGGTGCCGCAATTTTCGCATGGTTCGTTTTCGTCGTGAACAGCACCGCATTTGGTACAAAGCATGTCGGCCAAAATTGTACCCCCTATTGCATTTATTGAATAATTATAACAGAAAACCCGAAAAAATTAAAGAATTTTCGTTGTAATTTATAAGCTTCTATGCTATTCTAATATAGAACAAATGTTCGCACACAGGGGGGTATTATGGACATTTTTGAAAAACTGACTATATTGAGCGCGGCGGCAAAATATGACGTCGCCTGCACATCCAGCGGGGTGGACCGTCCCGGCAAAAGGGGCGGGATCGGCAATGCGGCAGCTTCGGGCATCTGCCACAGCTTCGCCGCGGACGGACGATGCATCTCTCTTTTAAAGGTCCTTATGAGCAACGCCTGCGTTTTCGACTGTGCCTATTGCGTAAATAGACGCTCGAACGATGTAAGGCGCGCTTCGTTTGAGCCGCGAGAGCTTGCTGATCTTACGATGCAGTTCTATAAACGAAACTATATTGAGGGCCTGTTTCTCAGCTCCGGAGTAGTTAGAAATCCCGACTACACCTGCGAGCAGATGATAAAGGTTCTGGATATTCTGAGGAACGAGTACCGCTTTGGGGGCTATATCCACGCCAAGGCAATCCCTGGCGCCGATGAGCTTCTTGTTCGCAGAATCGGCCTTCTGGCGGACAGAATGAGCGTAAATATCGAGCTTCCGTCCCAAAGCAGCCTTCAGCTTTTGGCCCCGGATAAGAACAAAGAAAAAATACTGAAACCCATGGGCGTTATTAAGCGAAGTATAGTAGAAAGTAAAACCGAGCTTGTCAGGTACAAAAACGCGCCGAGGTTCGCTCCCGCCGGTCAGAGCACGCAGGTAATCGTAGGAGCAACGCCGGAAACCGACTATCAGATACTGAACCTGGCATCCTCGTTATATAAGAAGTACGAATTGAAACGGGTTTTTTACTCGGCTTATATGCCGGTGGTCGAGGGGCGCAACCTGCCAGCGCTCACGACCAGGCCGCCGCTGCTGAGAGAACACCGGCTGTATCAGGCCGACTGGCTTCTCAGGTTTTACAAATTCGACGCCTCCGAGTTGTTGGACGAGAAGAACCCTAACTTTAACCCGTTTATCGATCCGAAGTGCAGCTGGGCTCTTGCCCATCTTGATAATTTTCCGGTGGACGTAAATACGGCTCCGTATGAGCTTCTGCTCCGCGTACCCGGAATAGGAGTCAGGAGCGCTCAGAGGATCGTAAGAGCGAGAAAAACCGGCGCATTGGATTTCGACGGCCTAAAAAAGGTGGGAGTAGTCCTGAAAAGGGCACAGTACTTTATCCTCTGCAAGGGAAGGGGGATGGAGGGCATAAAATTCTCACATGACAGCATTTTGCGCGGGATGCTGTCGGATAGCAGCATGCAGCGGCTTGACGGAACGGCGGGCGAGCAGCTTTCGCTGTTCGACGACACTGCGGTGACAAGGAGTGACATAATTAAATGCCTGACAGGTCAGATTTGATTTACAGATATGACGGGAGCTTTGACGGGCTTATGTGCTGCGTTTACGACAGCTTTTACAGAAAAGAGCTTCCGCTATCGATTATAGACAATGAAGAGCCTCAGCATACGCTGTTTGATATCCGAGATGTAATAACAGACAGGGCAAAGGCCGCGCGCGTAAAAAACGCGATCGGCGAAAAGATCTCGTACGAGGCGCTCGGGTTTATCAGGAATGCTTTTCTTACAAATCTCAGGGACAGGGAAATCCATATTCTCAAATTTGTTTATTTGGGTTTCACACACCGGCAGGTAATGAGGATGCTTACTAACAATACTGTTAATACTCTGAACAAGGCGGTAACGAATATGCTGAAGGAAGCGGAGCGTCTGCGCGGCTTTGTAAGATTTTCCGATTTCGGAGGAGGGTTGGTTGCGGTGATAGAGCCGAAAAACAACGTTTTGCCGATTCTTAGAAATCATTTTGTAAGCCGCTATCCGGAGGAATGTTTTATTATTTACGACAAAACGCATTCGCTTATATTGGCGGCTCAGAACGGCAAGAGCCGCATAATGCCGATTGACGAATTTACACCGCCTTCTTCCGGTTCCGAGGAAATGCTTTACCGTGCTCTGTGGCGGAGATTCTATGATACGATTGCCGTGGAGGGCAGGGAGAATCCAAAGTGCCGTTTGTCGCATATGCCGAAGCGATATTGGGCAAACATGACCGAAATGCAGGCGGTTGATTGCGGGGCAATCTCCGGAGACACTGAAAAAACGCTTACGGACGGTAAGTCGATTAATTTTAATCTCTCAAATAAATGCAGAAAGTGAGAGGAAATAATATGAAATTTAAGCTAAACTTTATTCGTAAGGAGACTAACTATTAAAAGTCAAGACCTAAAATGAAGAATGTGCAAAAAAATCCGCCGCCCATGACAAACAGCAATCAAATGCTCAAAAATGTGGGCGAGGATGACGGAGAAAATAGCAAAGCAGACCCAACACACCCT
>JAJUHS010000045.1 GCA_029267755.1 Clostridiales bacterium | reverse complement strand
GGTTTGTGAAGCTGTTCCAAATTAAAATCCTCCGAACTATCAGAATCCAAGTTCCTCTATGGCAGCCGCGATATTTTCCTTCGTAAGCTCCTCGGCCTGCTGAGCAGCCCACTTTTCCGAATCCCAAATCTCCGCGTGATTAGAAACGCCGATTATTGTAACGTCCTTTTTGAGCCCCACAAAGTCGCGGAGCTTCTGCGGCAGAAGTATTCTGCCCTGCCCGTCCAGCTCACAGCAAGCCGCGTTTACAAACAATTGCCTCATTCTTCGTGACTGTGAACTTGGGAGCGCATCGAATTTCGCCTTTATTACATTCCAGTTCTCGAGCGAGTAGGCCGAGAGGCAGTCATCAATCGAAATAGTAACGTAAAATGTACTCCCCAGCTTTTCGCGGAGCTTTGCGGGAATAAAGAGCCGCCCTTTAGCGTCAAGCGTATGCTGATATTCACCTGTCATTCTGCCCCACCCCCGCTCTTTTCATGGGATTTTAAAACACTTTACACCATTTCGCCCCACTTTTGTTTTCATTATAGTGTTTAACGCCTTAAAAATCAATAGGTGAAGAGGATTTTTTATTATCTAAAATGCGCTATTCTTCGGTATTTTTCGCAGTTTGCGCAATCTCGAACGCCTGTTCGCTTTATTTAATTAAAGCGTCAGGCATTTGCCCGACGCCATATATTTGCTTAATTTGTGGATACAAAAAAACTGACCGCAACATATAGTTGCGGTCAGCAGAATTATGGATTTATATTTTATTTTTATCGCTTTTGTGTGTTTTTGTTTGCCTGTAACAATTTACAAAAAGCATTCAAAAATTTCTGCCTTTTGCACAAACTAGTTAGGCTGCTTTTTGCCCTTATATGTCAGCGCAGCTGCTATAAAACCAGAAAAAAGAGGGTGGGCGCGGTTCGGGCGGCTCTTAAATTCGGGATGAAACTGTACTCCGACATAAAAATCGTTGTCGGGTATTTCGATTGTTTCAACTATCCTCTCGTCCGGAGATGTGCCGCTTATAAGAAGCCCCGCGGATGCCAGCGCTTCCCTGAAACTGTTATTAAATTCATAGCGGTGGCGATGGCGCTCACCTATCATCGATTTCTTGTAGCATTTTTCCATCATCGAACCGCTCTTTATCTTACACGGATAACTGCCGAGCCTCATCGTGCCTCCCTTGTTGATCTCATCGCTCTGGTCAGGCATAAAGTCTATGACCTTATTCTTTGTATCGGGGTCAAACTCTCCCGAGTTTGCATCCGCAAGCCCGACAACATTGCGGGCATACTCAATAACCGCGATCTGCATTCCGAGGCAAATTCCGAGATATGGAATATTATTCTCTCTGGCGTATTTCGCCGCAAGTATCTTGCCCTCGATTCCGCGGTTGCCGAAACCGCCCGGTATCAGTATCCCGTCGCAGTCGCCAAGCACTGTTTCAACAGTATCCTCGGCAATGCACTCCGAATCGGCCCAAAGTATATCGATTTTCGAGCCGTTTTCATAGCCTGCATGCTGCAGTGCCTCCGCGACGGACAGGTAAGCGTCGTGCAGCTTTACATACTTGCCGACAAGCGCAATTTTCACCGTCTTCCTGCGGTTTTTTATACGTCTGAGCATGGCTTCCCAATCCGAAAGATCCGGCTTGGGAGCGTCAATATTGAGTTCACGGCATACAATGTCCGAAAAGTGGTTCTTTTCAAGCATTATCGGTGCTTCATACAAAACCGGAATAGTTATGTTCTCGATCACGCAGTCCGGCTTCACATTACAGAACAGCGAAATCTTATGCTTTATATCCTCGTCAATCGGCTCGTCGCTGCGCATTACTATAATGTCTGGCGAAATGCCTGTCGACTGAAGCTCCTTTACGGAGTGCTGCGTCGGCTTTGACTTATGCTCGCCGGAGCTTTTAATATAAGGAACCAGCGTCACATGAATGAAAATGCAGTTTCCCTTGCCCTTTTCAAGCGATACCTGACGTATTGCCTCAAGAAACGGCTGGCTTTCGATATCGCCTGTCGTGCCGCCGATTTCGGTGATGACTATGTCGGCGTGCGTCTTGTTGCCTACATTGTATATAAATTCCTTTATCTCATTGGTAATGTGGGGTATTACCTGTACGGTCTTGCCGAGATATTCCCCGCGGCGTTCCTTGTTCAGTACGTTCCAATACACCTTACCGGTAGTAAGATTTGAAAACTGGTTCAAATCCTCATCGATAAACCTTTCGTAGTGTCCAAGATCGAGGTCTGTCTCTGCGCCGTCCTCGGTCACAAATACTTCACCGTGCTGATAAGGGCTCATTGTACCCGGATCCACATTTATATAAGGATCCAGCTTTTGCGCCGCGACCTTCAGTCCCCTGGCCTTCAGAAGGCGTCCGAGCGATGCGGCCGTAATGCCTTTTCCAAGGCCCGAAACGACACCGCCCGTAACAAAAATATACTTCGTCATCTTTCCATACTCCTAATCCTCGTACATCTTCAAAATTTTCTCTGCAATCTCGACTTTGGTGGCGCGCATATCCATCGCCTGCTTTTCAATGTAGCGGTGAGCCGCCGCTTCAGTCATATTAAGATATTGTATAAGTGTGCACTTCGCTCTGTTTACTATTTTTATCTCGTCAATTTTACTGCGCAGCTTGGCATTTTCAAGCTCTATTTTTTTCATCCGCTCCTGCTTGGCGGTTATAAAAGACAATGCCTGATGAAACAGGCTTGCCGAAAGCGGCTTGGCGATTGTAAAAATACCAAAGGGTTCCATGCGGCTGCTAAGCTCGTCAAAAATCTCGCTTTTCACAATCAAAATAATGCCCGACGAGGAATTTTCAGAGGCGTAAAGAGCCAGCTCATGTCCGAACTCGTCGGTCAGTGGCGTATTTATAATAATTGTATCGTAGCTTCCGCTTATAAAACTGCGCCTTGCTTCGCCTGCGTTTTTCACCACAGTGACGGACATGAATTTTGAAGGATCAAGATACTTCATTATAACTTCCGCGCCCTTATTAGAGCTCGATACTACCAGCGCAGTGTATGAGGGCTTAAGCAAAGCCAAAACATCCGCCTCCTTTTAGGGTTACGCAAGCTATCTGTCCTTGTATGCTCTGATTATTTTATCTGACATAACGGATGTTATGAAATTGCTTTTTTCCGCAATGGCGATAGCTTCTGAAAAGTTTTCCGGCAGCTTTCTGAGCTTTTTCAAAATGCTTTCCGGGGCTGTATACAAATTAATATTCAGCGGCTCCATAGGCTTGAGCTTCCGTCCGATGCCGTCAATTCCCGCTTCAATCAGCAAGGCATAGGCCAGATAAGGATTCGCCATGCAATCGGGCGAACGCAGCTCGATTCTAGAATATTGGCCTACCGCGGCAGGTATCCTGACTAATTGGGAACGATTCTCCGGCGACCATGTAACATATTTCGGAGCCTTGAAAGCGCCGAGGCGCTCATAAGACTCGGGGACGGGATTCAAAAACGCGGTCATTTCTACTATATGCTCCATAATACCGGCCATAAAGCTCATCTGGAGGCTTTGATCCATCTCCTCCTCGCCAAGCCTTCGCACCGACATATTGATGTGCATTCCATTTCCGGCGCAGTCCTTAAGCGGCTTCGGCGCAAATGATGCATGCAGCCCGTTTCTCTCCGCTATGGTTCTTACGACTGATTTGTATGTGGTCACATTGTCCGCGGATGTAAGCGCGCCGCTGTACTTGAAGTCGATCTCGTTCTGTCCCGGACCTTCCTCATGGTGCGAGCTTTCAAACGGGATACCCATTTCCTCAAGAGTCAAACAGATTTCACGCCTCACGTTCTCTCCCTTATCGGCCGGCATAATATCCATATATCCGCCGTGATCGAAGGGTTCGTTTGTCGGTTCGCCGTTCTCCCCTGTTTTAAATAGATAAAACTCGCACTCCGCACCCATGTAGCAATTATAACCCGCATTTTTTGCCTTCGCAACCGTATTCTTTAGAAGCTGCCTGCCGTCAAGCTCAAATGTTCTGCCGTCAGGATATCGGATATCACAATAAAGACGGACGACGCGTCCATGGGTAGGGCGCCAGGGAAGAACCGAAAAAGTAGAGGGATCCGGAAACAGAAAAAGATCCGACTTTTCCTCCATCCCGAAGCCCTTGATTGCCGAAGCGTCAAAGGAAATACCGGTTTCAAAAGCGCGGTTAAGCTCGGAAGCCATTATCGAGATATTCTTCTGCGTTCCAAAAATATCGCAGAACGCAAGGCGCACGAATTTCACATCGTTATCGTTAACATAATCCATTAAATCGCTTTCCGTCCGAAACATGATATAACCCTCATTTTCGCATTTATTTGCATACAACACAGTATAGGGGGTATAAAAATACCCCCTATAGTCTGGCTCATACCGAGTTATTATACAACATTTAATTGTAGCAGTAAAGCTGTTTATATGGATTTTTTGAATTTGGAGTCAAAATATAGAAAGGTTTTGACATTACCTTCGCTTTATCGACTCCGAATTTTGCGCAGTAGGAGTCTATATACGGCATTATTTCATCAAGTTCCGCATAGTCCACCGCCTTTTGGGCCACGACCTGGGGCGGCAGGTCGTCCGGAAGTCTTTCGGTGCGCAGAAATATCTTGCCTCCATGCATTCCTGTTCCGCAGAAATTGCCGACCGGTATGCCGTCGCAATTAAGTCCGAGGACTATAATATAGCCGCCCGCCTGGTATTCCCCAAGGAAGCTTCCGCATTGTCCGCCGATAACGAGCGCCGGCACCTTGCCGATGGACGCCTTCATGTGGATTCCAGCCCGGTATCCGGCGTTGTCGCGGACATAGATCGCGCCGCCGCGCATCGAGTATCCGACCGTGTCTCCCGTGCTGCCGTGAATCGTAATCGATCCGTTGTTCATTGTGTTTCCGGTTGCATCCTGCGCATTCCCAAAGACGGTGATATCTGCTCCGTCAAGGTACGCGCCGAGGTCGTTTCCGGGTATTCCTTCTATGATTATCTCGCCGGCGTCGGCTCCGCAGCCGACATAGCGCTCGCCCATTACTTGTACAGCGTTGTTCATACTTCTTCCCCCAAACGCGATTTGCGCTCTTTCCTTGCAAACGCCATAAGCTGCGGCTTATCCTTTATAAGCTCAAAGTCCAGGGTGTTGAGCGGTGTTTTCTCTCGAATAAGCGAGGTATAAATTCCGGCCCTGGCTACGTCGCCTATGAGTATAAAGCCCTTAAGCATATTGTCCTTGCAGAAAAGCGCCTTATAGTTTTCCCCATCGGTCTTAATATAGGCATCTCCTTCGTAAACTCCTGCAGTTATAATGTGCAGGCCGCAAAATCCGATTGCGTTCATCGGTATTGCCTTATCGTAGACTGCCTCGCCGCCGGCCATATTGGTTCCGGCCGTAAGCCCCTGCATATAGGCGTTTGGCAAAAGCGCAAGTATTCTGACGTCTCCGAGCGCAGAATCGAAGCTCTCGCTGCAGTCTCCGCCGGCGTAAATATCCTTTATGCTGGTAGCGCACTTTTCATCAGTATAGACACCCTTATTAACCTTGCCTCCGCATTCGGAAACGAGCGAGATATTCGGTCGAACTCCGACCGCCATGACAAGCGCATCGAATTTGACGGTCTTTCCGCTTTTCAGCTTAGCCGAATTTTCGGAGAATTCCGAGGAGCTGTCTTCAAGGATGAACTTCACGCCGCACTTTTCAAGATGCTTTTGAACTATCGCAGCGCCGTCCGCGTCTAGTATGCTTGGAAGTATCCTGGGCGCCATATCGACAACTGTAATTGATTTCACCTTTCCGATAAGGCATTCGGCGCACTTAAGCCCGATAAGGCCCGCGCCCAGAATCATAACGTCTGAATCGGTCGTCAGCATCGACTCAAGCTCTTTTGCGTCGTCTAGCGACATGAAGGTTGTCTTGTTCTTGACCTTATCGTAGCCCGCAATCGGGGGAATAAAAGGACTTGAACCGGTCGCAACCATAAGCTTGTCGTAGGACACTTCGGAGCCGTCGTCCAGGGTGATCTTCTTTGAATCCGGTGAAATCTTAGTCACAGCGCGTCCCAGCATCGTCTTGCAAGCGTTCCGCTCATAGAAACCCTCAGGGCGGTACTTCATGCGCTCCGAATCCGTTTTGCCCATAAGCAGGTAGGATATGAGCGGCCTTGAATATGTGTGGTGGGGTTCGCTCGATATAAGCAGTATTTCCCCTTCCCCATCGACCTTCCTTATGCCTTCAACGCAGCCGACAGCCGCGGCCGAGTTGCCGATTATAACATACTTCATCGCTCTTACCTCTCTTCAAAGACTATCGCGCTATTTGGGCAATGCATAACGCAGTTCGGCATTCCGCCCTCATTTTCAACGCAAAGCTCGCACTTCTGCATAACGCCGCTCGGCGAGGGCAAAATCGCGCCGTATGGGCAGACGAGCACGCATGTATAGCATCCGACGCACTTATCCCGATTGATTCTAACTACGCCGTCATCGATTGAAAGCGCACCTGAGATGCAGCTCTTAACGCAGAGAGGATCCTTGCAGTGGCGGCAGGAAACAGCGAAGCTTATGTCGCCCTTCTCCTCGATCCGGATGTTCGGATGAATCTCCTTGCCCTTGAGCGCTTTCGCCATATCGTTTACATGTGAGTTTGCAAATGCACAGTAATACTCGCAAAGATGGCACCCCAGGCACCATTCCTCATTTACATATACACGTTTCATAATTTTATTCTCCTATTCGCCGGCGTGCTTTATGCCCAGAATGCGCAGTTCGGTCTCGTTCAGGCCGACGCCGCGCAGCATCAGGCGGTTGCCTCTGAGTGCCTCGATCGAGTTGATGCCCATACCGCCCATCATTTCTTTCATCTCATGGCTCCATGCCGTAACCAGGTTTACAAGCCTCTGGTAGCCTACATTGGGGTTAAGGCGCTTGACGAGCTCGGGGCGCTGGGTGGCTATGCCCCAGTTGCACTTTCCCGTATAGCAGGTTCTGCATAGATGGCAGCCAAGGGCAATTAGCGCTCCGGTTCCGATATAGACTGCATCCGCTCCGAGAGCTATGGCCTTCACGACATCTGCGCTGCTCCTTACGGAGCCCGCAACTATCAGGGAAAGGCGGTGTCGGATTCCCTCATCGCGCAGCCTCTGGTCAACGCTCGCGAGAGCAAGCTCGATCGGTATGCCGACGTTATCTCTGATTCTTGTCGGAGCGGAACCAGTGCCCCCTCGGAAGCCGTCGATTACAACCGCGTCTGCTCCGCTTCTCGCGATTCCTGAGGCAATCGCAGCGACGTTATGCACAGCGGCAATCTTTACGAATACGGGCTTTTTGTAGTCCGTCGCCTCTTTAAGCGAGAAGACGAGCTGCCGTAAGTCTTCGATTGAGTAAATATCGTGGTGAGGGGCTGGGGAAATTGCGTCTGTTCCCTCGGGGATCATTCTGGTTCTCGCGACGTCAGCTGGAATCTTGGCTCCCGGAAGATGCCCTCCTATACCGGGCTTTGCGCCCTGGCCCATCTTTATTTCGATCGCGGCTCCTGCCTCAAGATACTTTTTGTGAACGCCGAAGCGTCCCGAGGCCACCTGTACGATAGTATTTGGTCCGTACTGATAGAAGTCCTTATGAAGCCCGCCCTCTCCGGTATTGTAGAAGGTACCAAGCTCCGTCGCCGCGCGAGCAAGGCTTTCGTGCGCATTGTAGCTTATGGAACCATAGGACATGGCGGAGAACATTATGGGAACGGAAAGCTCGAGCTGCGGGGTCGTGTCCGTAATGATCCTTCCGTTCTCATCCCTCTTGATCGAATCCGGCTTCTGTCCGATAAAGGTGCGTATCTCCATCGGCTCGCGAAGCGGGTCGATCGAAGGATTGGTAACCTGGGAAGCGTTTATAAGGATTCTGTCCCAGTAAACCGGCAGCGGTGTCGGATTTCCCATCGATGTGGAGAGCATACCTCCACTCTCCGCCTGGCGGTAGATGTCCGAAATGAGCGTACCTGTCCAGTTTGCGTTCTCTTTAAATGCATTGTCGGTCTTAACTATCTTGATCGCTCTTGTGGGGCAAAGAGAAACGCAGCGGTGGCAGTTTACGCATTTCGATTCGTCAGCCACCATCTTTTTAAGATCCTCGTCATAACGGTGCACCTCATTCGCGCACTGTCTTTCACAGGCGCGGCATGCAATGCAGCGGTCCTGATCCCTGCGGACTTCAAAATCCGGAAAAATATAGTTTATCGGCATTTTTGTTCGCCTCCATTTAAGGTAAATATGACCGGTTCTCCGCCTTCTGGAGCCCATATTCTGTCGAGATCCGGCTCGATAATGCGGATTGCGCTCTCCTCGCTCGCAACATAGCCCATGTCGCCCTTCTCGGCTACGACCATAGAGCGAAGCTTCAGCCTGTCGTTGAGCGCCATCATTCCTCCATTGAAGCCGAGGATTATGGAGAACGGTCCGTTTATGAGAAGTCCTGCAAATACGTTGCGCAGATAGGTTAGCCTGTTCTTTTCTTCCTCGCTGCAGCGAGAAATCGTTGACCAGAACGGCGCCGCAATAACATTTGCCGTCTCCTGAAGCGTCAGTCCGACACGGCGCACAAGATAATCGATAATATATGTAATTACCTCGGTGTCCGTAAGAAGATTGCACTTATAGCCGAACATCTCGATGTGACGTCGGTTCGCGTCATACGAAGAAATCTCTCCGTTATGAACAATGGTGTAGTCGAGCAACGCGAAGGGATGCGCTCCGCCCCACCAGCCCGGTGTGTTTGTCGGATAGCGTCCGTGCGCCGTCCAGCTATAGCCCGCGTACTCTTCAAGCTTGTAAAAGACGCCCACATCCTCCGGATATCCGACGGCCTTGAAAACACCCATGTTTTTACCGCTGGAAAAAATATAAGCCCCGTCGATATTGGAGTTTACTTTGGTTACAAAACGCGCGACAAACTCCAGCTCGTCGAGCTGGCTTTCCTCCAGGCTTCTTTTCTTTGGATTGACGAAATAACGCCAAATAATCGGAGAGTCGGTTATCTCCGGAATAGGCCTTGTCGGCATTACAGACATGGATGCTATTTCGAAGTTCTCCTCCAGACAGCTTTCGGATTCTGACTTTGCCCTTGAATTATTGTAAAATATGTGAAAGGCATAGATATCCTTATACTCGGGGTATATTCCATATCCCGCAAAGCCTCCGCCCAGCCCGTTTGAGCGCTCATGCATTATCGCAATCGACTTTATTATTTTATCACCCGGAATACGCTCGCCGCTCTTTGAAAAAATGCCCGAAACGGCGCATCCGGACGGGATTCTGTTGCCCTCAAAGCCTTCTTTAAGCATTAGAAACACTCCTTTAAAAACGAAAAAAGACACCTTTTCGGAGAGGATGCAAGAGTGCTCCTCCCCAAAAAGACGTCTTTGTCTTGCGGAAGATTATAGCCTGATATAATCTTTTTGTCAATATCAATTTTGCAAGTTTGTTATTTAAAAAAATCATTTTATAAAAATTAGTATTTGATTTTAAAGTATATACACTATATTATATACTTATATATATTGCAATATATTCTACTTTGCTTCTGCCAAATTTATGATTTGTCGGTTCAATAAATTGCAAAACGCGCTTATCCATCTTGACAAAGATGGCTTCAGGTAATATAATTCGGCTAAACGCAGCAAAGGCGCTGAGGTTTTGCCTTGGTGCTTTTTCTTTTTCAGCTTACAATTATTGTCAGAAACGGAGAAATCATCATGAGTAAAACTTTCATACCCGAGGGTTACCGTTCTTCGCTGAACCTTTATGAAACGCAGACCGCGATCGGGATTCTCAGGCATATTTTTGAGGAAAAACTCTGCTCCGCCCTCAACCTTAAGCGAGTTTCCGCTCCCCTCTTTGTCGAGGAAGGCACCGGCATAAACGACGATCTGAACGGCGTCGAAAGGCCAGTGCTTTTTGACATTGCGGACGGCGGCAAGAACGCCGTCGTGGTGTTCTCGCTTGCAAAGTGGAAGCGCTATGCGCTCTACCGTTACGGCTTTGGCCCGGGAGAGGGCCTTTACACCAATATGAATGCCATCCGCCGCGACGAAGAGCTGGACAACCTTCATTCGGTGTACACCGACCAGTGGGATTGGGAAAAGGTAATAACGCGTGAAACGAGGACGATCGATTACCTTAAGGATACTGTTCAGAAGGAAGTTGACGCGATGTGCGAAACCCTTGCTGAAATAAAGAAAAAGTATCCGCAGGTCAATGTTGAGCTTTCAAACGATGTCAGCTTTGTCACCACGCAGGAGCTTGAAGATATGTACCCCTCGCTCACCCCAAAGGAGCGCGAAAACGAATATCTTAAGGCACATAAGACTGCGTTTATCATGCAGATCGGCGACGTGCTAAAATCCGGCATTAAGCACGACGGCAGGGCTCCTGACTATGACGATTGGAAGATGAACGGCGACATCATGTTCTGGAACGATGTGCTCGGCTGCGCTTTTGAGGTTTCCTCGATGGGTATCCGCGTAGATGCAAAATCGCTAGACGAACAGCTCAAAAAAGCAGGAGCCGACAACAGGCGTCAAATGCTTTTTCATAAAATGCTTCTTAATGATATACTTCCTCTTTCCATCGGAGGCGGCATAGGACAATCGAGGCTCAGCATGCTTCTTCTCGGAAAGGCGCACATTGGCGAGGTTCAGGTATCCGTATGGGATAACGACACCATCAAAGCCTGCGAAAAGGCTGGCATAGTTCTGCTGTAAATTAAACACAAAAGTAAAATCACATGAGGAGGCTCGCCCGTGAACAACGTACCCGAACACTTCGGCAGCATGGTCTTCAATGACTCCGTTATGAAGGAAAGGCTGCCAAAAGAAATATACAAATCTCTCAGAAGCACGATAGACAACGGCACCGAGCTCGACATTTCTGTCGCAAACATAGTCGCAAACGCAATGAAAGACTGGGCTATAAGCAAGGGAGCAACCCACTTTACCCACTGGTTTCAGCCAATGACCGGAATTACCGCCGAGAAGCACGACAGCTTCATTTCTCCGCAGAGTGACGGGCGCGTCATAATGGAGTTCTCAGGCAAGGAACTCGTACGCGGCGAACCCGACGCCTCCAGCTTCCCCTCCGGCGGCATACGCAACACCTTCGAGGCCAGAGGCTACACCGCTTGGGACCCCACCTCCTACGCCTTTATCAAGGACGGTTCGCTTTATATACCCACCGCTTTC
Source organism: Clostridiales bacterium (assembly GCA_029267755.1). Classification (GTDB taxonomy): domain Bacteria; phylum Bacillota; class Clostridia; order Oscillospirales; family Oscillospiraceae; genus DUPK01. The sequence goes on along the minus strand of JAJUHS010000045.1, from coordinate 2,866 downwards.
TGCTCATACAGCGGCGAGGTGCTTGATAAGAAGACCCCACTTCTCCGCTCAATGGAGGTAATAAACGCTCAGGCTCTGAGGATTTTAAAGCTTTTCGGCGATAAAGTTTCCACACGCGTGATATCAACCGTAGGTGCCGAGCAGGAATACTTTCTCATCGACAAAAAGCTTTTTGACCGGAGGAAGGATCTGATTTTTACCGGAAGAACGCTCTTCGGTGCCAAAGCCCCCAAGGGGCAGGAACTTGAAGATCATTATTTCGGTGCGATCAAGCCCAGAATCTCGGCGTATATGAAGGATCTCGACGAGCAGCTTTGGGCGCTCGGCATTCTGGCCAAGACAAAGCATAACGAAGTCGCCCCTGCCCAGCACGAGCTTGCCCCGATATTTTCGACCGCAAATGTCGCAACGGACCATAACCACCTGACAATGGAACTGATGAAAAGAACCGCCGACAGGCACGGCCTTGCCTGCCTTCTGCATGAAAAGCCTTTTGCGGGAGTAAACGGCAGCGGCAAGCATAACAACTGGGCCCTTTCCACAAACAGCGGCAAGAACCTTTTTGATCCTGGCAAAACTCCGTACGAGAACAAGCAGTTCCTCCTCTTCCTGTGCGCCGTAATTAAGGCCGTAGACGACAACCAGGATCTGCTGCGCATCTCTGTCGCCAGCGCTGGAAACGACCACAGGCTGGGCGCCAACGAGGCTCCTCCCGCCATTGTGTCAATATTCCTAGGTGAAGAGCTCACGGGTATACTCGAAGCTATCGAAAGCGGAAAGGAATATACAAAGGTCGATGCCGGAAAGATGATGACCGGCGTTCAGGTTCTGCCGGATTTCCACAAAGATACGACGGACAGGAACCGTACCTCTCCCTTCGCCTTTACCGGCAACAAGTTCGAGTTTCGAATGCTGGGCTCGTCTTTCTCAATCTCCGGCCCCAACATAATACTCAATACTATTGTAGGCGACGTTCTCGGGCAATTCGCCGACAGGCTTGAGAAAGCCTCTGACTTTGAAACGGAGCTTATGGCTCTTATTAAGGAATGTATCTCCAAGCACAAACGCATCATATTCAACGGCAACAACTATTCTGCCGAATGGGTTGAGGAAGCTGAGCGCCGCGGCCTTCTCAATCTTAAAAACACAGTCGACGCGCTGCCGCTGTTCAAGAGCGAGAAAAACGTAAAGCTTTTCACGAAGCATAAGATATTCACCAAGACCGAGATTGAATCGCGCTACGAGATACTTATTGAGAATTATTGCAAGGTACTCAACATTGAGGCTTTGACTATGGCGGAAATGGTTAAGAAGGAAATTCTTCCCGCTGTATTCTCTTACAGCAGGGAGCTCGCCGAAACCGTCTCGCTTAAAAAGTCTATTGGCATAGATATTCAGGACGACGCTGGCGTCGGTCTCGTTAGCTTGCTTACAAAGCTGGCGAACTGTCTCAGCAGGCGCGTTTCTGAGCTTGAGGATTCCCTGATTGCCGCTTACGGTATAAACAGCATACTTGCGAGGGCTCAGTTCTTCAGAGATACTGTCGCATCGTGCATGACCGAAGTCCGTGCAGTGGCAGACGAGCTTGAAACCATCGTCGCAAGCAAGTACTGGCCGTTCCCGACTTACTCGGATCTGCTTTTCAACATCTGACTAACAACCTTACTATAAAGCGTGCGGGCTTAAAAACCCGCACGCTTTTTCCGCCTTTTTCCTAAGGAAAAATTTGGACCAACACAAATTACAAAAAATATGTTAGACTATGCATGAATTAAAAACAAAACGGTAATTTCCTGAGGCCAGACCAACGGCACCGCTTGCCGAAAAAGCGGAAACCATGATCCAGTGAATACTTTTTACCGGAAATTTGGCTTTGATAAATGTCGAAGCGTAAGGAGTGATTGTTATGAAAAGATTTCTTTACAGAACTGTTTCAGCGTTTTTAATTTGTATTTTTGCGCTTAGCCTTCTGCCAGCGCGGGCGCAGGCCGCCTTATCGGATTCCTCTGCTGGCGTTGTCATCGCATCGGGTTCGCTCAATGTACGAAGTGCGGCTTCAACTTCCTCTGCAATACTGACTTCCCTTCCTAACGGGAGCTATATCACGCTGCTCTCGAAAAGCGGAGATTGGTGGAAAGTCGAATACGGAGCGGAGCGTTACGGTTACTGCTCGGCCGCGTATATAAACCAGGTTTCAGGTACTTATACGGCATATTCCACTGCAAGTCTTAACGTAAGGTCTGGCCCCGGAACAGAGTACGGCATCATCGGCTGGCTGAATAACGGACAGTACGCAGTTGTTCTTTCATCCTCTGGAAATTGGAAGAAGGTTCTATATAGCGGCACAAAAATAGGTTATGTAAGCGGCACGTATCTTTCAAGCGGCTCTTCGTATGCTGCCGTATCTCTTGCGGTCCCGAGCTACAAGCAGACAGATTCCAGATGGGCTTATACAGAGGTCGGCACCTCCGGAAGCACAATAGAAAAAATTGGCTGTTCTACCACATGCATAGCAATGAGCGAATCCTACCGTACCGGAACCGCAATATATCCGGACGAGATGGAGAGCAGGCTCAAATACACTGCGGGCGGGGCGGTTTACTGGCCCTCAAATTACAGTGCCTATACGGGCGGAGATTACCTGAAGGTTGCTTATGATCTGCTCAGAAGCGGGAAACCCGCTCTGGTAGGACTTAAAACCGCAGGAGGAAGCCAGCACTGGGTAGTGGTCACCGGATTTACGGGCGGTACTTCCCTTTCAGCTTCGGGCTTCACAGTAAACGACCCAGGCTCAAATACCAGAACCACCTTGCAACAGGTTATCAGCAGCTACCCATACTTCTATAAGCTGATGCATTATTAAACC
>JAJUHS010000086.1 GCA_029267755.1 Clostridiales bacterium | reverse complement strand
ATGCTGCCATGAATCTCAAAAAGCTGGCCATTTGGGTCTCAAATAGCCCTTTGTTTTCTCGGATTTGGCTTATTTTTGCCTGTTATACGCAAAGAACCGCGGTTTTCGTAAGCTGAAAACCGCCGTTCTTTGACAGGCTGCAGTGGGGCGGAGTACTACTCCGCCCCACTCTTGACTTTCTATAGCGTATTCCTCATCCCGGTTATAAAATTTTACCCGCTAAGTGCTTTTAGTTCTGGGTCGCGTCTTTAGGGTTAATTTCGCAATATAAAAAACTCGGTGCTAGAGTGCTCGAGATTAAACTCCGCTCTTAACCAGCATTTTCCACAAGCTCCTGTGCCTCCGCTAAGCTTAAACCTTTTGTGGATTCGCTGCTTAACCCTCCGTTTGAAACCCCAAATTTCCCAATAACATTACCCTCCCGGTCATACAGGGGAATCATGATCGTAGACGGTTGGGTTTTCCTCCACTCCATATACTTTGCCGCTTCTTCGGGAGTGTTAACATTTGCACCCGGCATATCTCTTTCTCTAATATAACCGTCCTGCCCCTCCGTGCCGACAGCTGCGATCAAATCTGGATTTCCGAATGCGCTGGTTCCATATGTTTCTCCATTTTTATTCACCGGGTAAACGTAATCTGATTTTGTTTCTGTTTGTCCGCTAGGTACCGGGGCAGGGTTCTGGGGTATTCCAGAATCTACAGGGGCAGGTTTCAGAGCCGCGACGTTGTCATTTGCAGCGCTACTTGGATGATTAGCGTCCGAATCGCTTTCCGTTGCACCACTCTGTACCGAAACTGACGGAGTCAGTGCCACGTCCGCCGTTTCTCGGGGGGGTACCGGTAGCGGAGACTGTTCAAGCGTGGCTGTTGATTTTGCCGGATCATTTTTCTCTGAGGCAGATGCCGCACTGGTTGCAAACACAGTAGTAGTGCCAATAACTAAAGCTAGTGCTAGTATAATTCCCATAAGGGACATTTTTTTTGCTTTCATAATTGCTTCAATCCTTTCTTCGGTCGAATATTTACTGAAGTTGTTTACAAGCGGTGCCAGTCCGCTTTTCTTTTCTTCCAACCCGATGAGTGTGAGTGCGTACGCAGATTTAATTTTTTCACCGTATGTCCGTATCACTGTTTCATCACATGACAGTTCAATATCCCGGTTTGCCAATACATACATTATCCATACCAGGGGATTGAACCAGTGAACACATACCGCAGCAACTAGCAAGAGCTTAATAAATGTGTCAAAGCGTCTAATATGCACAAGCTCATGAATAAGGATGTATTCCAAATGTTTTTCGTTCGTCCAGTCCGTGCCTTTGGGCAGGAGTATAACTGGCCGAAATAGCCCATAAGCCAGCGGGGTGGCTATTCTATCCGACTGCCTGATTTTCACCTTTCGCCTTGTTGGATGGCTTCGATGCCAGTCCCTAACGAATTCGTTGTCAACAGGCAGAGCAGTCTTATATTCCCTGCACCACCGAAGATGCGTGACGAGAAAAAACAAGGCGCAGGCTGATAAGCCGATAAACCAAACGACCATAAGGGGAGATATGTTTATAGAGGCTGTTTTCGTAAGCGATGTGTTTATCGTGTTTGCCGCCGTTCCAATACTGATTGGAGTCATACCCGTAACGGTCGTTTCTATTGTTGAAAAGCGCGTTTTAAGCATGTTAGCAAAAGTATAAATGCTGAAGATTGAAGGAACTGAAAAAGGAATTAGCAGGCGGCACAATGCTACAGCCCAAAGTACAAGAAAAGTAATTTTAGGAAGCCTGTGCAGCGCAAGAGCGCGAATGATTACAATTGCCAGAATTAAAACTGTAGCCGAAAGGCTCATTTTCAATATTCCCATATCAATCCTCTCATTCCAAACTTTCAACTAGTTCTTTAAGCCTTCTAATTTCTTCCGACGATAAATTCTTCCGGCCCAAAATGGAAGCAACGAGCTGATCTGCTGCTCCATCATACATTTTGTTGATAAGCTCCGTGGTTTCCAACTCCCGTGTCTGTTCTCTTGTTACAAGGGGATGGCAGACAAAATCCGGATCATACCGTTCTATGGCCCCCTTGTCGATACACTTTTTTATAACCGTATAGGTAGTGGTTTTACTCCAGCTTACCTGTTCTATTAAAATTTCCGCAACCCGTTTCGCTGTTGTATCACCCTCTTTCCAGAGAATATCCATGACTTTTAGTTCTGAATCAAAAAGTTTGATTTCCATAATTAAACTCCTTTTGGCCAGCCGTTCTATTGCAATAGAATAACGCAATCACATTCTACTGCAATAGAATGTCGATGTCAAGTGCTCTGACAAACAAAATATTCCAAACTACTTTATCTTAAAATCTTTTATATCTATATATGTTAGGACTGAATAGTGTGGGGACACACTTCAATATATTTTTTATATTACAAAATTATTGTATAAATACTCTCCTTTCACATCATCATTCCGCTCGTAATAGAACGATATGTTTGCACCACCTCTGAGATTCTCGTAAAACGGCAAGCAATGCAAGTGTCAATACACTTGCGAATTTTATGCATTTTGCCCTCCGGCCAAAACACAAAAAATCATGCTTGTTGGGGCCAGCCCCAAACCCTCCACTTCGGGCCAACTTGGCCCGAAGTGTATGAAAACACCTTTTCTAGTAATGCTGCAAAAGGTATCAAATGAAAATTGGGCGAAATTATAGAGCTTTTCTTTTATAGTGGTTTTAGAATCGTTGTTAACTACGGCGTCAGCTAAGCCAAGCCGTCACGGTAAAGTGGCGACCCCTCCATCTGGTAAAAAAATGTTACGCGCACAAAGGGCCCTCCAATCGCATAACTGCCATTGGAAGGCCCTTAAAAGCGCGCATTTAATTACCCGCCAATACCCTGTAGGTTTGGCAGCAAGCTAGTATTACTAACTATCAGCCGATAGCATATGAACCTCTTGCCCTCCTGATAACTTCGGGACAAATTGATCCGAAGTTGTCAGGAGCCTGTCGTCGTTTTGGCATGTCGTTAGTTATAAAGGAAGGTTTTTCTTTCGAAATACGTATATTCCGCCCCCGAACAAACAAAGGGAAATTCCCGCGAAAACCGCGCAGATTCCAACCCTATTTGTACTGCCGGATAATATTTCGGAAGCGTTAAAAAGTTTGTATAGTGACAACGAAGTTATCCAACTGTACTCGTCTTTCATGCCGCCGAGAATGTTGAGCATAAAGAACAAAACGGGAACTCCCACGCCGAAAGCAAGCGAATTTTTCGTATCGTTGAATAAGCATGAGAAAAACCAGCATATTGAGCTTATGGCGCACGTCAGAAAGAGAGCGCATACGTTAAGGAGAACAAAGGATAGAATATCCAGCAAGTCAGGGTATAGGGACTGACTTATAACAATTGCGGCACCCGTCAAAAAAATGAATAATACGCAAATGCTAAATAGAAAATATACTCCCTGAGTGATTGCTATTTTTGTACGGGTATTAGGGGTCGAGAGCAAATAGGCCATTGAACCATTATCGACCAGCTTTGCTATCAGCCTGTGCCCCATGATGGAGACATAGATAAGCGGTATCATAAAGACCAGCATCCCGTAGAAGTAATTCCCGATAAATCCGGCCAGATCGGCTGGAATGCTTCCAATGCCCATTGCCCGTGCAAGTTCCGGCGGCAGAAGCTTCAGGGTTTCCTCCATTGCCTCGGCTGAATCCGGATTGTACAAGGATAAGATGCTTCCCATGTACATGCACAGGAGCACGATAAAAATTAGAGTAAGAATCCAGTTGGATTTTACAGTTGCCTTAAAAAGCGGAATACTCATTATTTGGCCTCCTGTCCGTAGAATTGCATGAACACTTTTTCAAGGTCAATCGTGCTTACGTCAAGGCTCTCCACTGAAACTGTGGAAAGCTGTCTAATGAACGCATTTGTGCTACCAGTGACCATGACTTCTAAACGTTTTTGACCTAAATCATGAATGTTCATACCCGAATGTTTTAGCTTTTCAACATCTTGGTCTGATTCTACTGATACAATGTATTTTTTCTGTCGTGTATGTTTGAGCGCCGCCACATTTTCCACGGCAACAAGCTTGCCGTCTCTTATAATTCCTACACGGTCACATGTACGCTCTATTTCATCAAACATATGGGAGCTCATGAGAATTGTTTTACCACGACGCTTTTCTTCAAGAATGAGTTCTACAAATCTCCTCTGCATCAAGGGATCGAGCCCATTCGTCGGCTCATCCAAAATATATATAGCTGGGTCGTGCATGAACGCGGCAATAATGCCAACTTTCTGTTTCATGCCTTTGGACATTTTGCGTATCGGCATTTCGGTATCAATCTCAAAACGTTCAGAAAGCGCCTGCTGCCGGGAAGTGTCTTTTGTTGATCTCATTTCAGAAAGCAGCCGCAAAAATTCGCTGCCCTTCATTCCGCTTAAAAAGGCAATTTCTCCGGGGATGTATCCCAGATTTTTTTGTACCTTCGCCGCTTGACTCCAGCAATCAAGACCGTTTATTGTACACGCCCCCTGCTGTGCCTTCATGAAACCGAGCAAATTACGGATTGTTGTTGTTTTTCCCGCGCCGTTGGGGCCTAAATACCCGAAAGTTTCACCTTCGCGAATGGTGAAGGATAGGTTGAATATACCTTTTCCGTTTCGATATCGCATAGTCAACTCATTTGTAGTTATCATATGACTGGCCTCCCTCCAATAAAATGAACTGGTATGTATTACGAGTTCATTTTATACCATTCTTATGTATAAGTCAAGAATGTTATGAACTTTCATTTTACTTAAGTTCACATTCGTGATATGCTAAGAAAAGGGAGGGAACACAATGAACGGATATGAAAGAAGAACTCAAGAAAAAAAAGAGAACATTATCCATGCGGCACAAAAGCTGTTCGCTGAAAAAGGCGTCGCAGCAGTCAGTATTACCGACATCGCAGTTGAAGCAAGCGTTTCCCGCGTCACGATCTTTAAATATTTTGGTGATAAAGATACGTTGGCAAAAGAGGCCATGTTTTCATGGATAGAAATTCTTATGTCTGAGTATGAAGAGATACTGATCAGCGACATGCCCTTTCATGGAAAGCTCCTTAAGCTCTTAAGCACAAAGCTTTCCGGGAGAGAGAAGATAGGCGAATTGTTTATCAATTCCGCAGTATGGGATGATCCGGAGCTCCTGCGCCTTATCGGGGAACTGACAGCAACACAAGCCCTTCCCGTTATTATGCGTTTCCTTGATGAAGGTAAGCGATCGGGTAGTATTGACGCATCACTTGATAATGAAGCAATATTAGCCTATTTTTCAGCATTTGGCCCCATAGTGAAAAATCCTGAATATATCAAGAAAGGGAAAGCGTTTCAAACCAGTATGTTTAACTTGTTTATGGGCGGGCTGATTAAGAATTGGTATGATATCAATGAAAACAAATGAGTGAATTTATAAACATTCATATGGATAAACGCTAAGCGGACAACCGGACCTCCATGCTTTAATAGAGCCACTCGGACTTCGGGCCAATTTGACCCGAAGTCGTATGGTGAAATGGCGGTGAAACGGCTTATGGTCTGGTATACAAAGTAGCGACTTAAGTTATATCTTTTTTCCAATATAAAATACATATCCATAATACTGCTTGTATTTTGAATACAAGTCTGCCTCACGCCTCATAAATGCAATCATGTCCTCAACAGTTTTATTCCCCGCGTGTTTTTTCAGGAATTCCGCCTGCCTTGCTTTTTGCGGAATGAAATAATTATCTATCCAACAACTTTCAGACAGCGTAAATGCGGCAACAGGAATATAACCTGTTTTTTGCATGATGGAAATATTATGCCCTATTGTACCGATTTCAGGAACTGCGTCCACCCACCACTTCTCAATTTCAGCAGGGCGTTCATCGGTAAACCATGACTCGTATGTTACGGCGACATATCCATCTTTTTTGAGAAAGTTTTTCCAGTAATTCAGTCCTTTCTCAAAACCGATATTGGCAATAGCACCCTCAGACCATATAACGTCAAATTCATCACTTTGAAACGGTAAATTATCCATTGACCCCACAATACCTTTTATCCGGTTCTGCAACCCGAGTTTTCCGGCTGCTGCGTTCAGCTTATCAATTGAACCAGCGTAAAGGTCGAGGGCGGTGATGATTGCCTCTGTGTTTCGTGCCAGAACCATTGTTTGAAAGCCTGTGCCGCAGCCCAAATCGGCAATTTTTGTTTTACTCGAAAGATTTTTGATAAAGCTTAATGCCCGGATGGTTTCTTCGGAACTGCCGGGGCCTTGCCTCTCAAGCTCCGTGAAAAATTCATTGATGAGGGAAAAGTCAAATCCCTGAACGGTTGGTTCTTCCATTATTCATACTCCTTATCTTCTAATAATGCCTTTTGCTTTACTGTTTGCACGTTGTTCTTGTTACCCATTGTATTTTTCTGGTCATATTGTAGCCTTTGTCGTATTCGGTAATTGTGACAGCGGACAGCTCCTTGTTGTTACTGAACTTCGGGCCAAGTTGGCCCGAAGTTCAGGCAATTTTGTTGAACAATCAGCCGCTTTATGCAAACTCATTTTAATTTTACATCGCCAGCCATCAATGCCACCATTTCCTCAATTTTTTCAAGAGGGACCGGTGGAAGGGATATGGGCTTCATTGCAATCGACATTAGTTTCATAGGATTGTCATCAGCAGCAACACGATTAAATGAAAGCTCACCACATCTACGGCAATGGTGGATTATCGCCCATTCACCATTCTTGCGCACCCATACTGCTATTGGCTCCATGATACCGCCACAATCAGACTCACTGTCGCCGGGTTTAATATCAACATGTAGGCTGCACAGACAGTTCGGGCAATGATTGCGGTGATCGCTTCCTGCGCCCGTCGGTACTACAAGTCTGCCACATACTTTACAGGTAAAGCTTTCGTTGCAAGCATGGGTTTTATAATATCCCTTTTCGTATTGTTTCCTTTTGTTTTCTCTGTTCACGATTGTATTCCTCCAAAAAGTGTAGTAATAATCTTTTTGGGAGGATTGGTAGAGATTTTTTACGCAAACCTCCCGGTCAGCGCACAATCTCCGATACTATATATTTCTTCATAACTCAATTCTCCTTTAATAGCTATAAACCTTGTATGTATTTTCCTGTATTAAAGGCAGCATCAGCCAACACCTTTACCTTTATAGTTTGTTCAATCCAATTTCTTATCAAAGCCTGCCCGGCTGGTGTACGCCAATCCTTTTCAATATCTGCATGGCATTTTTGACCAAGACCTTTTCTGAGATGATGACAATAGAGACATTCAAGGGGTTCAAAACCTGTTCCATGAAGTTCACAAAGACCATTTCTTAAAAAATTGCATCCGTTGTTTGCATATTCCTGCAAAGCGTAATTTCCTTCGCAACCTTTAAATGCGGGAGATAGTACTCCAAAAGTCATTTCAGGTGAAATTTCCAGCATCATGCGGCTCCCATAACCAGCTCTGATTGCATTTGCCGCTTCCTCAACCGTCCACCAACCTGGACGCATGCAGTATGCCGTACAGATTTCGCAGCTGCATGGCTCAGACGACGGGTATTTTTTCTTTAGCGTTTTTCTGTTTTTCCTTTTCATGGTCAATGCACTCACCCGTAAGGATTATTCTTTCATCAGGCCGCAGAAAAACTCAATTGTCCTAATCATGTATTTCACAACGGAATGCATATCCGCGAGGCCATTTTTCGCCATGAAATACTCCTTTGTCAATGATAGGGAGACATAGTTGTATTGTTCCGCAAGCATTCTCGCATCTATTTGCCTGATCATTCCGCATCTGGACATCTTCTGAATCAACCGTTCGTAATAATCTGACGGCTCGTTTACAACGTACCTGTAATACATTTCTGCGGCGCGTGGATTCCGGTATTTCTCATTGTTTATAATCATGGCGATATTTTCGATTGTGCCGCTGACATGACCTCCAAAGTAAAAAAGAATGTTCTTAAAAATTTCTTCCGGCTGCATGATCATCAGCATTTTGTCAAGATCGGCATCTGAAGGCCGCGATTCAGGTACTTTATCAATAAAAATATCAAAAAGGGTATTCAATATATCTGTCTTGTTTTTGAAATGGTTGTACATGGAGCTTTCCCTGATACCAACCATCTCTGCGATTTCATGACCGGTAACGCCGTCATATCCCTTATGCGCAAACAAATCTGCAGATATTTCCAAAATGCGATTCACTGTTTCGATTCCCTTTTTCCTTTTCTGTATGCCCTGCGTTTCCGTTTCCACAGACTATCACCTCCGTATATTATTTTACTGATTATTGTTAGTAATGTCAATAGGTAAACTAATATATATTAGTTTACCTATTGACATTATCCATTTTACATTCTACAATAACCATAAGTTATCGTTAGGTTCGCAGTAAACAATTCTTTGGAAAGAAGATGTGGGTTTTCATGGAATATAAGAAAGTTAATGGCGCATCGTCCGAACATGATGCCCAGCAGTATGTCGAAGCTTATTTGAGATTGTTCAACGATATGGAAAACTTGAAATTTCTATCCTTTTCCGGGCTCCCTTTCACGAAGGAAACCGTCGAGGGATGGCTTCGCGACGCGGAGCGGGCTGGCGTGCAATATGTCACAGTTGTAGAGGATAATGTAATTCGTGCCTTACTATGCACGCGTAGCAATCGTCTTGAAAATTTTGAGATAATGGCACTGGTCGTGGATGCACAATTTCGCCGTAGGCATATTGGAGCGCAACTGTTAGAAATGGCGGAGCTTGAGGCAAGAGAGCAAGCCTTTAAGCATGTCAACATGGTTGTCTTTACCGATAACCGGCCCATGCTGTCGTTGGCGATAAGCAAAGGCTTCAAGCCTACTAAAATCGAGTATCATGCGCGGTATGACGGAGAGGATATCCTCTGTTTAAGGAAGTCTCTGTAAATGACGTTTTTGACTTAATACTGCTGCCTCAATCAAAAATCCATAACATACAAAATGCAGTGCAGGAAGAGAGAGTATCGAATCTGGATAAGCGGCAGACCTTTATGGGCGGCGATTATTTTAGTAGTTTTGAATTTCTCGTGTTCCGAATAACCCAGCGTACTGAGGTGTGGCATAAAAACTTATATTAAATTTGCATAGGCACGATAAACGGCAAACGGCAAACGGTAAACGGCAAGCAATGCGAATGTCAATACATTCGCGGATTTTTTGCATTTTGCCCTGCGGCCAAAGCACTAAAAATCGTGCTTGTTGGGGCCAGCCCCACACCCTGTAACTTCGGGCCAACTTGGCCCGAAGTCAGCGCTTCGCTTCTATGTTGCGTCATGTCGCTACCTCTCCATTTCCT
>JAJUHS010000083.1 GCA_029267755.1 Clostridiales bacterium | reverse complement strand
GCTATGGCTTTTGCGCTTAGCTTGTCGCCCATTTTATCAAGAACGTCCGACGGAGGCCCGATGAATTTTATACCCGCGGCTTCGCAAGCACGTGCAAAATCGGCGTTCTCCGACAGGAAGCCATAACCCGGATGGATGGCATCTATGCAGCGCTGCTTCGCAAGCTCGATGATCGATGGAATATCGAGATAGGCCCCGAGGGGGCTTTTGTTTTTGCCTATCAGATAGGCCTCGTCCGCTGCAACCCTGAAAAGGCTGTACGTATCCTCGTTTGAATACATTGCCGTGGTGCGGATACCCAGATCGTGGCAGGCCCTGAAAATACGTATGGCGATCTCTCCGCGGTTTGCGGCGAGTACCTTGTTGATTTTGCGTTCGGACATAAAACTACCCTCCAAATAGAATATGCAGGATTTGAATTTAAATATTTCGTTTTATTATATTTGGATAATTGAAAAAGAAATATAAAATAATTATTATTTTTGGCCCAATATTTTTATTTTTTCCGATAATGCGGTTTTAGCAAGGCCTTGTATGGACGCTTTCGGTTAAAACCTTTTTTATGAACGCATTGCATTTTTTGCATCGTTTACAACCGATTCATGCAAAAATGGTTTAATATAGGGCAAGGCTCTGCGGTCGTTCGTCCGCAGAGCCTTGCCCCGAGAGAATAGAGTTTTTATATTGTCCTCCGCTTTTCAGACAGTACCAAAGGTTCAAAAAACGGGAGGGTCAATAACTAAGTGACAAAAGATTACTTAATAATCCAAAGATTTGAAAAAGGGGATTACATACTACTTAATTCGAGTCAATTTCTCTTTTTCGGCCAAGTATATTTTACCTTTTTCGGCTATATGCTCTTTGCTTGCAAAAAACGGCAGAATAATGGTAATGGCCGACAGCAGTATTACAAGACCGAAGCTCGCGCGGAAGCCAAACATTACGCCGATTACAGCGATAACCATCGGCCCGAAGGCGCTGATAAGATTTGAAATCGGGTTTACGAGCGCAAACACGGTGGGAAACTCCGAACGGCTCCAATATTCAGCGGAAATAGAAACGGTAAAGTTGCTGCAAGCTCCCATAAAGATACTGAGGAAGCCTCCCGCGATGAGCGTTGAGGTCAGCGTGCCGATAGTGCCAAATATGCCGGAGATGAGCATCGCAAAACCGGTAATGATAATGGCTGTTTTAGTGCCAAAGCGGGTATCGATAACTCCGATAATCCAGCTTCCAAGGCAGGCTGCGACAGAGATCATGGTCAGAGTCATCGTGCCGTAGGCGGCATAGAACGCGTGATCAACCGACTGAAGAAGAGTGGTGATCTGAATCATGACTCCGATGCTTGAAAACAGAATAAGGCCGCAGGGAATCACGAGAAACCAGAAGTCGCGCGTACGCATAAGGTTTTTAAAGGTCCAGACGGTATCCTTTCTGGCCTCCCTTTCCTTCAGCATCTGCTTCATTGCCTCTTCCTTCGTCATCGACCTGTCGTTATCTCTGAAAGCGCCTACCTCCTCGGGATAATCCGAAAGGAACGCGCTTACGAGAATCATCGCGACGACTCCTAGTATCAGAAATGGGAGAAAGGCCATAAAGGTGCTCTTATTGACGAGCATACCCACTATTGCCATACCAAGGCCTGAAGTCAGCGGAAAACCGAAAGTGGCGATACCCATGACCGTACCCTTGCGCCGCGGGAACCACTGTCCGGCCATGACCCCGTTGGCGACCAGAGCCCACATGTCCTGACAGATTTTCATGCATACATAGATAATGCAGAATGTGGACTGCTGCATGGCAAGCGAGAGAAAGACCGCCAAAATAATACTTAGCCAGCCGAATATGGTGATAGCCTTTTTTACCGAATGGGTTGCGACGTACTTATTTAACAGGAACTGAACAACAATGCTGATCAGAGAGCCGAAGGTATAGACAGAGGTTATGAGCGTTGCGTTCCAGCCTCTTGTTGCGGCGTACAGCGGGGAGAGGATGTTGAGGCTGTTTTGCGTGGCGCACCACAATACGAATGAGAGAAACATATAAATCGTCAGGATCCAACCGCGTTTTCCTAGACCTATGCTCTTTTTTTCAACCAATTAATATCCTCCTATTCCATTTTTGCCGGGAATTCGGTTCGTGCTTGAAGCTTCCTGTTTTTTAACCTCCTCTTTTCGAAGGAATCTTACCTATACGACAAGGCCCGGTGTTTTTTGCGTCCTCAAAGCGGACGGATGGGCCATTTTTCATAAGGGACGTCCTCGGTGACAAAGACCATTTCGTCGCCATGCTTTTTGACGATAATCCACTTAAGCCAGTTTTCGTTGTCCATCTCTGGATAGTCCTCACGCAGAAACCAGCCTCTGGACTCGCGGCGCAACCTTGCGGCGCGGAACTGCATCTCCGCGCACAGAACCATGGCTTCCGCTTCGTGGCAGGACAGAAGCTCGTGGAAATCATCGGCTGCAAGCTCTTTCGCGAGCTCTTTTGCTTTCTCCACATATTTCAGCGCCGTATCAATCCGATGCGCACTCATGTATACAGACTGCTCCACAGGACCTATAGCCTTTTGCACAAGCCGAATGACATCCTTTGAACTGGCGCCGGATTTCCTCTTGAGCGGCGCATAAACACGCTCGGCGCAGGCCTCGATCTGAGCCTCGTCCACATCCGGCATTCCGATCCCTTTCGCTGTATCGACTGCGCTCTGAGAGCACATTATGCCGGCAAAGACCGCGTTAAGGATGCCGGAGCCGCGGTTCCTAGCGGGAGGCGCCGGAACTGCGCCGGGAGCGGCCGAACCGCAGTAGCTCACATCGCCGACAGCATAAAGTCCGGGAATGGTGGTCATCATGTCATGGCCGACTTTCAAAGGCGATTGCTCGCCGATAAGCATCGGGCATACCTCGGCGTCAACGTCTATGGCGGCTCCGCTTTCCTCGTTGAGTCTCCAGAACGTCTGACCGTAGGGGCGATCCCATATTCCGTATATGCCTCCTCCGGGAGCTTTTTCTTCCTTCAGTATAATCGGTCCGAGATCTGCGCTTATCTGCTTGTACCACTCGGCTACCGCCGTGCTGCTGATGTCCGGCTCCGGATGGGTACGGAAGTTTTTAGTTATATGCACATCATTTTTGTTGTACATATAGTTCTCGCCGAAAACGACCTCATGGTGGCTGCGTACCTTTACAAGCTGCGCAAAGTTGCCGAACTCGGCGTTTCGCATTTCCGCTCCCGCACGGTAAGCCGCCGCAATGCCGTCCCCGCGCCCGCTGCTCCACATAGGTCCGATTCTGTAATTCTGGCTTCCTGTGGCCAGAACCACGGCTTTTGCATTAAAGGTATAAAATTTTCCATCCAGAATGCTGTATCCGACGGCGCCGGCGATCCTGCCGTTAGCCGTAAGCAGGTCGGAAACCGTCACCTTGTCAAGAACTTTTACACCCATCTTCTCCGCCGTCTGCCGGATCTTCAGCGTTATGTCAAGATCAACCCCAATCATTGCGGTCATAGGTCCTGTGGGAACGACGTCATAGCCGCCATCCGCCCTCTTGGGCAGGCGCGCGCCCCATTCAACCAGCTTGTCGAGCATATGATTGTTCATGGAGACGTAGGTCTTCATCAAATCCTGGTCGCCCAGGAAGCAGCCTATATTTGCTGCGTGATAAGCCACAAAATCCTCAGGCTTAATGCGGGTGAGATCAAAATACTGCAGTACTCCGCCGCCCTTGTTAGCTTTTCCGGAATAGCCCGCCGTCTGCTTTTCAACTATCATAACATCAAGCTCCGGTGCAAGCTCCTTGATGGAAACCGCAGCAGCGAGGCCGCCGATTCCGCCGCCGACTACCAAAACATCGGTCTTGTGGTCTTCACGGCCGTAAGTCATGTCCATAATTCATATCCTCCTTTAGAGATAACGGTCGAAGGTCTGCAGCAGCTTCTCGCTGCTGTAGTCCGGAACGACCTCAATGCAGCCCTTCTTGCAGACGGACGCACAGTAAAAGCAGTGTTCACAATCCTCGACATATTTGAATACGGGTTTCTTTTTTTCCTCATCCCAGCGGATGACGTCGACGAAGCAGGCTTTGTAGCAGAGCTTGCAGCCGACACATTTTGAGGCGTCAAAATTGATTTTATGTCTGGTATCGATCATGTTCTGTTAACCTCTTTTCTCAAAAATTATCCTTCTCCTCGGGGAAGATTTGGGGCAGCAGCGCCGCCAGATTCGTAAATTCCTTGATATTATGGAGGTTGAGAGCCCGGATCGGGAATTCGGGGATGGATACGCCGTCCGGCAGGGCCTTGACAGTTTTTCCGTTTATTACTCCGTAGCCCATCCAGAAGCGGGTTCTCAGTTCGATTCCTCCCTCAATCTCGCGGACAAAGTGGCACATGATAGTACCCGGCCTGCCGTCCGGCCCTATGCCGTTTGCGCACACTATCGTGGCACAGGCTGGAGTTCCTATTTTTGATACGTCAAACCCCATATCTCCGGGGTTCTTGAAATTGATAAGAATATTCTCGGGTCCGCAACCCACATCCTCGAGAACCCTGTGGGTGGTATCCCAGTAACGTTCCTTGTAGCTGAGAAGCGGATCCCTTCCTTTTTGCTTTTGCATCGATTCGGCCTTGTAATGGTCCTCGCGGTCCCAGATCGTATAACGCAGGTTATCGAGTCCATGCCAGGCAAACCACCAGTCGAACATCTCGGCCGTTACCCCGGGCATTTTTATAAGATTTGAAACATAACCCGTGCCGTCGGGCATAATGCAATAGCCGATCTCCTCTTCAAAATACCCCGGTTCGAACAGCCTGTTGCGCTCGTGTACAGGAAGCGCCTTGGAAGGGTCGATGGGGCCGGCAAGCACCTTCTGATAGTGCTCCGGCGGGGCTTCCACCATTTCTTTAAGGTAATACTTGTAATATGATTTTTTCTTATCCTCTTCGGTGACCGTCACAAGCTTATTAGCCATATAGCAACCGCCCTTTCGAATAATATGGCCCCTATCATATTTAGCATTTGATAGGGGCCGCCAAACCGATATTAACTTATCTGTATCTCGCTGTAAAATTGATTTATTCTATGAGCTCATAGACTGACCTGAAGTGTGAAATACAGGGATTGTCGCTTCGGCGGTTCCATGCCAGAACCACCTCCAAGGGATGGAGGTCCCTGAGCCTTACCATCGCCATGCGTGGGTTATAGATGGCCGTATTATTTATGCTTCCGACCGCAACTCCCTTTCCCAGCTCGAGGTACAGGAGCTGGGCGTTGATATCCGGAGCGTCCATCACCTTCGGTACAAATCCGGCCTTTTCGCATTCCCGCTTTAGCATTTCGTTAATAACGGGCGATTCGCGTGCAGAAACGTTTAAAAAGATTTCGTCCCTAAAGTCCGCCAGCGACAGGCCCTCTTTTTTTGCCAGAGGATGTCCGGCGTTTAGAATCAGCACAGATTCTATGCTGTACATTGGAATATAGTCGAGCAGATCCTTGTTCTCAATATCGAGCCTCAGCAGGAAAGCGAGGTCGAGGGTTTTGTCATAGAGCCACTGTACCAGCTCGCGATGACTGCCGCGGCGCAGAAGAAGCTCTACGCCCGGATACTTTTCCTGAAACATATCCAACAGGCTAAGCGTTCTTTCGTCGATTCTCTCGGCACCGATAAAGCCGATACGCAGCACCCCTGATCTGCCGTGCTGGATGCTCCTGGCCTTCTCCAGCAAATCCTCATATTGTTCCCGGAGCTTTTTAATTCCATCATACATTGCGGCTCCGCCAGGCGTAAGCTGTGTATCCTTTCGTTTGTTGCTGCGCACAAAAAGTTCGATGCCCCACTCTTCCTCCAGAGAAGAGATATTATAGCTGAAAGCGGGCTGAGAGATAAACATAGCGGCCGCGCTCTCCGTGAAATTGAGATATTCCGCCGCTTTAAGGAAGCAGAGAATCTGTGTGGTATTCATATATCATTCACCTCTAAATATGGCGCAAGGTTTTAAAAATCTGCAGTATGTAAACCAAGGGTAAAAGGGCGAAAATAGCTAAATCTTATACTCAAACCAAAAACGCATATAAAAATTACATAAATACATTCTAACATTAGCGTTCTATTTTAGCAATATCAACATTGCTGCCGTTAATCGGGAACATTGTAGCCCGTTAATCGGGAAGCGATCAACAATTCCGTCAGCTGACTTAGCACAATAATTAAGAAGCTGAAAAGCCCTGATATCCTTGACATAGAAGCCGCTCGGTAATAAAATATAATATTATAACTGTGCAATATCCGAGGGGTGATAATTACCTTGCGAAAGACCGTAAAGAAATCGGTTGCACCTATATACGCCGCCGCCGGCACATGGCTATTTTACTGTCTTTTTTTCCCGCTGTATGCCCTGTGGCATTTTATAGTGGTTATAGCCCTAGCCTCTGCGGCATTTATCACGGCCAAAAAGATTTTTCCCGATAAGGTTATAGAGGTGGAGGAGACGGCGAAACCTGAAAAGCGAGAGCCTGATAAGGAGCTCGATCCCGAGGTCGCCGCGATCGTGGCTGAGGGCAGGCTGGCAATGGCCGAGATGGATAGGCTAAAAAAATCGATTTCCAATAATGATGTAAAATCAAAAATAACGCAGATAATGATTCTCTCGGATAAAATTGTAAGGAACGCGGAAAAGGACAAGACGGACATTCCGAGGATTAAAAAGTTCCTTAGCTATTATCTGCCTACGACAATAAAGCTCCTTAACTCGTATGACAGGATGGACGAACAGGGAATTCGCGGCGAGAATATCGGCGGCTCGATGCGGCGCATAGAAGACATACTTGACACTATCATTGAGGCATACGAAAAGCAGCTCGACGCCCTTTTCGCCGACGAGGCGCTTGACATTGAGACCGATATCGAGGTCCTTGACGGGATGCTGAAGCGCGAGGGCCTAAAAAACGGTGATTTCGGCAAAACTCAGCAAGGCAATTAGGCAGTACGAAAGGATGAGTAAAATGGCAGACATGAGTACGGAATATACACCCAAACTTACGCTTACCCCAGATATGCGGGAAACAGCGGCCGCTGCCGAAGCACTGACGGCTGACAGCGGCGCAAAGGAGGATGACACAGCCGTTCTTGACATATCCCAGCTTTCGGAAGCGGAGCAGAAGGCTGTCTCGGATTTCGCGAAGCAGATAGATATCACCGACACAAACGCCGTTTTGCAGTACGGCGCCGCTGCGCAAAAGAATATTGCCGATTTTTCGGCAAACACCTTAAACAACATCCGCACAAAGGACATGGGCGAGGTCGGGGATATGCTTGGCAACCTCGTAGTCGAGCTCAAGAGCTTTGACCTCAAAGAGGAGGATAAGAAGGGCTTTATGGGCCTTTTCAAGAAGGCCGGCAACAAGCTTACGGCCCTTAAGGCTCAGTATGACAGCGCAGAGGCAAATGTGAACAAGATAGCCGAAATGCTGGAGAAGCACCAAATAACGCTGCTTAAGGACGTTGCTGTGCTCGACAAGATGTACGAGCTGAACAAGGCTTATTTCAAGGAGCTTGCCATGTATATTCTGGCGGGAAAACAGCGCCTTGAGGAAGCAAGGGCAAACGAGCTTGCGGATCTTCAGAGGAAGGCCCGGGAATCGGGGCTGCCGGAGGATGCGCAGGCCGCCAACGATTACGCGAATATGTGCAACCGCTTCGAGAAGAAGATTCACGACCTTGAGCTTACGAGAATAGTATCCATACAGATGGCGCCGCAGATCAGGCTGATACAGAACAACGACAGCCTTATGATAGAAAAGATACAAACTTCGCTTGTAAACACCATACCGCTATGGAAAAGCCAAATGGTGCTTGCCTTGGGCATGCACCACTCGAGACAGGCGATGGAGGCCCAGCGCGAGGTTTCCGACGTCACGAACAGGCTCCTCCGCGAAAATGCGGAGGCTCTTAAGATGGGCACAATCGAAACAGCAAAGGAGTCAGAACGCGGTATAGTGGACCTTGAGACATTGAAGAACACAAATCAAATGCTTATAGAAACTCTCGAATCCGTAAAGCAGATACAGGCGGAGGGGTCTCAAAAGAGGCGAGAGGCCGAAGCGGAGCTTGGACGCATCGAGGGCGAACTCAAAAAGAAGCTGCTTGAAATAAGAGGCTAAGATTGCCTGAAGGTGATTAAAAATGAACTTTTTAAAAAAACCGGCAGGAGCCGTTCTTGTTTCTCTGGCAGTAATTATACTGTCATCCTTCTTTGCCGCAAACCGAAGCCTGAGCGTAAAGGTTCAGGAAATAAACGACCTCTTCTCAGACGGCGTGTACGATTCGAATGTGGGATACAAGCAAAAAAGCATAAAAAGCCAGCTTGACGTTCGCGCAGACGCGAGCATGAACCTTATTTCGGTAGGGGCGAACTGCAGCGGTGCGGAGGCGGAGACCGACGCGCTCAGAAACGCTCGAAACGTGCTCGTAAACGGTCTTGCCAGATCTGCGGGCGCTGAAAAGCTTTTCGACGCTAACGCCGATCTGCAGAAAGCTTTCGATGCCTTGTATGCAAAGATCGAGTCGCTTCCGCTCACCGCAAACAACCGCACAATCGCGGAGGAAAGCAGGAACCGCATGACTAATGCTGCCAGCATGATTGAAAAAAGCGGCTACAACGAGGCTGTGCGCGAGTTTAACCGAAAGGTCCTTTCCGCATTCCCGACAAATTTTATTAAATCTTTCGCTCTGGTAAAAAGCCCGGAGCTGTTTGAATAGCGAAAGGAAAGGTCTTAGCTTTGAAAAAGATTATCGCAAGTCTTACGCTCATATTCGTTACCGTCCTGACATTTGCCGTTCCATCACTTGCGCTTGTTAAAAAGAGCGATTCGTTTTATGTTGCGGATTACGCCAATGTCCTTTCGGACAGTACGGAGCGGGATATAATAAATTCAAACGCCGCCCTTGAACAAAAAACCGGCGGTCAGATTGTCGTTGTAACCGTCGAATACCTAGACGGCCTTAAATCCAGCGAATATGCCGTGAGGCTGATGAACGACTGGGGTGTTGGCGACGCCAAAAAGAACAACGGAATGCTCCTTCTTCTCGCAACGCAGGAAAATAAGGCATGGTTGACCCAGGGCGCGGGGATAAGGGAGGTCTTTCCCGACAGCAAGATTAATTCCCTGCTTAACAAATACTTTTGGAAGGACTTCGACAAGGGAGATTACGATAAGGCGGTAAACGCTCTCTTCAAGCAGCTTATAGGCTGGTATGAAAGCTACTATAAGGTTGATATTATCGACGGCAACGGCGGCGGATGGGCTTTTTCCCTGTTCGACTCGCTTTCCTCAATGCTAATAACCGCGGCAATTGTAGTTTTTCTGATATTTTTCCTGTCAGCCAGAGCCGCAGGCAGGCGCAGATACTACCGGAACGTCGGCCCCGATTATCTATGGCCAAGACAGCGCTTCTTTATGCCGTTTTTCTTTTTCGGAAACCCCTTCTTCGGATATAATCGTCACAGGCATGACGACTTCAATGACCGCGGCGGT
>JAJUHS010000144.1 GCA_029267755.1 Clostridiales bacterium | reverse complement strand
TCGATGCTCAGACCCTTTTTTTCGGCAAAGGCTTTGACATTGCCGGCTCCGAAAAAGAAGGCAATATCGCGGGAGGCACAGTAGGTCCTTACGAATTCCGCGTCCCTGTCGGATTCCGCGCCTCTTAATCCGTGGTCAAAGTGAGCGGCGGCAACGCGTATATCGCCCGTTACGGCGAGCCTGTTGAGCATGGACAACATACACATCGAATCCGCTCCGCCCGAAACGGCGCAGAGAACGTAAGAATTTCTCGCAAGCATATTGTGTTGTTCGGCAAACTTTAAAAGCTCTTTCAAAGCAACCTCCAGAACTATTCTTCGTAATGTGTTGTATCCGCAGAAGCGTAAGTCGTATACTGTGGCAGCCATTGAAGCGGGATGGTACCCGTTTCTCCGTGCCTGTTCTTCATTATTATACATTCGGCCAAATTATGGCTTTCAGTCTCGGTGTTGTAATAATCGTCCCTGTAAAGGCCGAGAACGATGTCCGCGTCCTGTTCTATCGAGCCGGATTCGCGAAGATCAGACAAAAGCGGCCTCTTGTTGCTTCTCTCCGCGCTGGCGCGGTTAAGCTGCGAAAGACAAAGCACTGGCACATTAAGTTCCTTTGCCATGATTTTCATCATACGGCTCATATCGCTGACTACCTGCGTACGGTTTTCGTTGGAATAGTTCACCTTTCCGCCCGAACCCTGCATGAGCTGAAGATAGTCTATAATAACCAAGCCCAAATTATCCAGCCTTCTGCATTCTGCGTTCATATCTGAAACTGTAAGCGTCGAGGTATCGTCTATCCGAATATCGGTACGGCTTATATTTGCGGCCGCCGCCCCGAGCTTCCGCCATTCATCGTCGCTTAGCTTGCCCGTAAGAAGCTTTTTATTGTCAATAAAGGATTCTCCGGAGAGAAGCCTTAAAACCAGCTGCTCCCTTGACATTTCGAGCGAAAAAATGGCGACCGTCTTAGCTGATTTTTTTGCAACGGCAAGTCCGATGTTGAGGGCAAAGCTGGTTTTTCCCATTCCGGGCCTGGAAGCTATAAGTATAAGGTCTGATTTGTTCAGCCCCATTATTTTCTCGTCCAGATCAGGAAAGCCGGTGGAATATCCGGGGAGCTTTCCGTCATTCTGCGCAAGATCCTTCAAGTGTGAAAATACAGACGGAAGTATCTCGCCTATCGGCACAAGCCCACCTCTTGAGCGCCCCTGACGCAGGGAGTATATCTTCTGCTCGGCAGCCTCGAGAACATCGCCAGCCGAACCCACACCCCCGAACACCATTCCGCTCATATCGCTTGATACGGCAGCTATATTCCTCAGCAGCGCCTTATCCCGGACGATTGCGGCATATTCAAGAACGTTCGCCGCCGTTGGCGTAATGTTCATAAGCTCAACCAGATAGCTTTGAAGGTTTGGCCTTTTGTTTCCCCCGCTGCGCATATTTTCAAGAATCGTGACGGCGTCTATGACCTTTGAATTATTGAACATTGATACAATCGTTTCATATATCTCGCGATTGATATCCAAATAAAAGTCATTGACCGAAAGCAGCAGTATCACATCGTTAACGCATCTTGAATCTATGAGTATAGACCCCAAAACCGCCTGCTCCGCCTCTATGCTGTGCGGCATTTGCCTGTTAAGCAGCTCATCCATCGCTTTCCTCCCAAGGAATCTTTAGAAGTATCTTTATTTAGCTTCCGTCACGATTACGTTGATCGTTCCAGTTATCTCGTGTCCGAGCTTGCATTTCACCTCGTAGGAGCCGAATGCCTTTATAGGTTCGGGCTGAATTATTTTGTTCTTTTCTATCATGAATCCGTACTGTTCGGCAACCGCTTCAGAAATTTCCTTGGAAGTGACTGAACCGAAAAGCTTTCCGGCGTTTCCGGCCTTTGCAGGAATCTTGACTACACAGCTTTTGAGCTTCTCTGCGATCTCAGCGGCTTCCTTTTTTTCTTTTTCAAGCTTTGCAAGGCGGGCCTTTTCCTGCTGCTTGAGTACGTTGATCTTATCTGCGGTTTCCTGAACCGCAAGATTCTTCGGAATGAGGAAGTTTCTAGCGTAACCGTCGGAAACCTCAATAACCTGCCCCTTCTTTCCCTGCCCTTTTACATCCTGCAACAATATAACCTTCATAATTATGACCATTCCTTTCGAATTGCTTAAGGCACAAACGACCATTAACGTAAATGGTCATAATGTGCATATTTTTCGGTTGCCGCTTAGGCGGAGAGGATAACGCACATGAATAAATGGAAGTATACCTTTTAACCCTCCCTGGAGTATTCGCTTTTATGCTGATTCTTCAAATAATCGTCTATGGAGCCGAGCAGCTCTGTAAGAACCTCCTCATAGCTTTTGTCTTTGATCTGAGCTGCGGCCGTCGAAATATTTCCTCCGCCCCCAAGCTTCTCGAGGACGACCTGGACGTTTATGTCACCCATGGATCTCGCCGATATCTTCACCATATCGTTTTCATGGAATATAACGAACGAGGTATGAACCCCGGATATACTGAGCATCTCGTCAGCAGCCTGCGCCGCCACCACCTTATCCTCTATAGTTCCGGGAACCGCGATAGCAATTCCGTTTCCGTACATCTTCGCGCTTTCGATAATTCGGTACTTCGATATTGTGCTGGCAAAATCGTTCTGAAGCAGCTTTTTGACCTCTGTTGTATCGGAACCCAGCCTTCTGAGATATGAGGCGGCGTCGAATGTCCGGCTGCCAGTCCTCGCGGTAAAGTTTTTCGTGTCCATTACTATTCCGGCAAGCAGCGCCTCAGCCTCCGGACGCAGGATATCCGACTGATTCAACATGTACTGCATAAGCTCGGTGACAAGCTCGCAAGAGGATGAGGCATATGGCTCGTGCAGATTGAGCTCGACGTTATCAATATAATTTGCCGAACGCCTGTGATGGTCAATCTGAACGATATGCCCGCAAAGCCTGAGCATCTGCTCGGCTTCAACCTGGTCGGGCCTGTTAGTATCAACGATAACAAGCAAAGCGGAATCGTTAATATAATTCAGAGCTTCCTGATCGGAAATGAATACTCCCCTGTATTCTGGCAGGCTCATCATCCTCCTGATAAGCTGATGGGCCGAGTTATGAGCGAGATCGATAACAATCTTTGCCGTCCTGCCATACTTCCTCACAATGCAGCAGATACCTACTGCCGCGCCGACGCTGTCGAAATCGGCATACTTATGACCCATGACAAGCACAACCGAGGATTCCTTTAACATCTCTCCCAATGCGTTGGCGACTACTCGTGACTTTACCTTCGTCCTCTTTTCAATCTCTTTTGAACGCCCGCCATAAAACTCGAATCCAGATTTGTTCTTGATTACAACCTGGTCGCCGCCGCGTGAAAGCGCCATCTCAAGCGCCAGCTTGGCGAAGCTGAGGCTCTCCTCAAGGGTCCTAGCCCCTCTGCCGATTCCGATGCTGACAGTCGGCGGTATCCCGCTCGGAACCGACATTTCGCGGACTTCATCCAGAATTCTGAATTTATCCTCAATAAAGCTTTTCATGTGGCGTTCTTCAAAAATAAACACATAGCGGTCGCGCTCATACTTGCTGAAATAACCTCCGTGACCGCCCGCCCAATCGGATATCTTCTCGTCTACCGCCGCTATGGCTGCCGCGTTGGCGGAGTCTGTCAGCCCGCCGCGGAACTCTTCGTAGTTGTCTATCATTATGACGGCGAGCACAGGACGCGATTTAACATAATCCTCCTCTATTTCGGCCAAATTGGTTATATCAATCCAATAAACAGTGCATATAAAGGAAAATCCTCCGGTCTTTTTCTCCGTTCGTTCGAGACTTCCGTAAAGCTTATACTTCCGGTTTCCGAGTCTTACTGCCTCGGGACAGATCTTTTTCCCCTCGAGAAGCCATTTTGCGGAAAATTCCGGCGCTATTTCCGTAAGCTCATATTCAAATATGTTCTCCTTGTGGCCCGCAATGCTGACAAAAGCATCGTTTGTCCATAAAATTTTATTGTTTTCCGCCTGAAACATAACGGCGGGAATCGGAAGGTTTGAAAGCGACTCTCCGGTCATCGTATCCGCGCGAAGGCTTATGGACTCTATATATTCCGCAAGCTCTTTCCTGTACCTTTTTGCCGTAAACCGTGAAAGAGCAAAGAGCAATATCACTATCACCGCTTCGCCG
>JAJUHS010000127.1 GCA_029267755.1 Clostridiales bacterium | reverse complement strand
TCCGAATCCCAGAGCGCGCTTGAAAAGCCGGGGCAGCCTAACGGCGAGCGCCTGACTTTCGGTTACTATCCTTATCTCTCGCTCGGTGAATGTATTGCAGTAAAGAAGTATCCCATATATTTCGGCCGGAACGCAGCAGGGGCGCTCCGGCGTTTTGCAAAGCTCAATCTTCGTATCCGATGAAAATGACAAAGCGATCCCTCCCATGCCGGATTTTGTCGCCGCTAAACGCCCTTTTCTATATCTCTGTGTATAATATTTGCGTTGTATTGTTTTGTCCGGACAAACGCGGCCAGATCTTCCGCTATGGCCACAGAGCGGTGGTGCCCGCCCGTGCAGCCGACGGCAATTACCAGAGAATGCTTGCCCTCGTCAATATAAAGCGGAAGCAGAAACTCGATCATTTCCTTAAGCTTACTCATAAACTCAACCGTTTGTTCAAAGCTGAAAATGTAGTTTTGCACTTCCTCATCCCTGCCGGTTTTGGCTGCAAGCTCGGAAACGTAGAATGGGTTTGGCAGAAACCTGACATCAAAAACAAGGTCGGCGTTCGTGGGTATGCCGTATTTGAAGCCGAAGGACACGACGTCCACATCGATCAGGCGCTCCTCATTCTTTCCCGCAAACAGTCTGAACATCTCTGCCTGAAGGCGGCTTATAGTAAAGCCCGTCGTATCGATAATATAGTCCGCGCGCCCCCTGACCGTGCTCAGCATCTGCTTCTCGCGGCGGATAGCCTCCTCTATGTCCGCTCCGTCAAGATCCAGGGGGTGCCGCCTCCTTGTTTCCTTGTAGCGGCGCACTATCGTATCGCTCGAAGCCTCAATAAAAAGTATTTCGCACTCGCAGCCCATTCTCTGCATCTCGTCGAGAGCCTTAAAAAGCTCGTCAAAGCTCTCGCGACCCCTGATGTCTGTAACCAGTGCGACATATTCATATCTTCCGCCCGTCGCGAGACACAGCTCCGCAAACTTCGGTATCAGCACCACCGGCATATTGTCAACGCAGTAGAAATCCATATCCTCCAGAATTCCCGCCGCCTTGCTTTTGCCAGCTCCCGACAGCCCCGAAATAATCAAAAATTTCATGTTCAGACTCCTCCCGCCGCGTAAAATCCGTCCCGCGTTTTTCTCTCTTTTACCCTCTTAAAACAATTTTATTTTTTCTCCGCTTCAGCAATGTATATACTTGATCTCAGTCTCTAGCATTATCCCGCTGTTTTTGAATACGGTTTCACGAATATGCTCCACAAGGCGCATAACGTCTGCGCAGGTTGCCCCGCCCCTGTTAACGATAAAGCCCGCGTGCTTTTCTGAAACCTGCGCTCCACCGACTGAAAAGCCCTTAAGCCCGCTGTCTTCTATAAGCGCGGCGGCATAGCCCCCGGCAGGGCGCTTAAACGCGCTGCCCGCGCTCGGCATATCAAGCGGCTGTGAGGCCCTGCGTCTTGCTGCGAGTTCGTTCATCCTGGCTTTTATCTCCTCGCCGTCGCCCGCTTTCAGGCGCAAAACCGAACCGAGAATAATCCTTCCGGTATCCGAGAACGCGCTCCGCCTGTACGAAAATTCATGCTCATCGCCCGCCGCAGTCCTTCTTCCGAGCTCCTCGTCAAGGTATTCCGTCAGTACGACGACGTCCTTCATCTCACCCCCGTAAGCGCCGGCGTTCATTGATACGGCCCCGCCGACGGTTCCCGGGATACCGTGGGCGAATTCGAGCCCGGTCAGTCCGTTCCTATGCGCAAAAACCGCGGCCTTTGAGAGCATGGCTCCGCTTTCGGCATAGACGTCTCCGCTCTCGGTAAATCTTACGCGGGTCAAGCCATCCGCTGTCTTTACAGCAAATATTTTAAGCGGTTCATCCTGAACCAAAAGATTTGTTCCGTTTCCGAATACAAACGGACTTATGCCGCAGTCCCTTGCTATGGCGCATACGGCGGCAATCTCCTCTGCCGAAGACGGCAGCGCCATCGCCGAAACAGGCCCGCCTATTTTAAACGACGTATGCCTGCTCATCGGCTCGTCGGTAAAAAGCCGGAGATTGGGCATAGTGTTGCGGAGGCGTTTCAGCAGCAGATCAAAGTTCATCCTTTCCTCCTTATATTCCGCTCAGCTTTACGTCGAAATACTCGTTAACACGGGTAGTAAACTCCTCGGCAGCGTTATGTCCGAGGTTTTTCAGTCTGTTGTTCATCGCCGCGACCTCGAGTATAACAGCAAGATTGCGCCCAGGCTTTACCGGAACGGTCAACGACGGAATATCTACTCCCATTATAGTCATATATTGGTTTTCTATGCCCAGTCTGTCATAAACCATTTCATCGTCCCAGGATTCCAGATTTACGACGAGGTCTATCTTCTGAGAGAGCTTGACTGCACCCATACCGTAAAGCTGGCGCACATCGACAACGCCTATTCCGCGCAGCTCCACATAATGCCGTATCATTTCCGGCGCCGTGCCAATCAGTTCATTGTCTGATACCTTTTTGAGTTCCACGGCGTCGTCGGCGATAAGGCGGTGTCCTCGCTTGACAAGCTCTATGGCTGTTTCACTTTTGCCGACTCCGCTTTCACCAAGAAGCAGCACACCCTCGCCGTAAACCTCAACCAGAACTCCGTGCCGCGTTATCCTGGGCGCAAGGTGGTTTTTAAGGCTGAGGACGAGCCCTCCGATAAAATCGGAGGTATCCCTGTCCGTAACAAACAGGTTCCGGTCATACTTTTCCGCCATGGCTACGCATTCCTCGAGCGGTATCATACCGTGGCAGACGACCAGAGCGGGTATATTCCATGCAAAAAACTTGTCGAAGCTCTCTTTCCGCTTTTTGGGCGACAAGTTACGTTCATACTCCGTCTCGACAATGCCGATAACCTGTATGCGCTTTTCGCCAAAGTACTCATAGAAACCGGCGAGCTGTATCGCCGGACGGTTTATATCCTGTGTTGTTATCTCTACTTCCTCGAAATCGCTTGATTTATGAATAGGTCTTAACGAAAATTCCTTTACGAGTTCCGATAGCTTTACCGAATGCTTTTCCATATTTCTCCCACCTTTTGGTAATCACTGATTTAACCGGCTGTCGCTGCTGAGCGGATTAAGTGGTGATTACTTCGCATTTAAGCCCCGTTACGTACCCTTCTCAGTGCTGCATAGCGGTAGTTATACTTATATTATCGTTTTAATTCTAAACAAAAAACAGTGCATTTGCAAGTTTTATCACATTTTTTCACTATTTCCCACAATCTTCCCTTTGTTGTCTGCACCCGAAAAATCCGACCCCGGAATTTTGAGCCTTTATTTGCCTTTTCCGCTAAAAAATCAAAAAAGTGCTTGCTTTTTTTCCCGTTGTTTGTTATTATAATGAACGCTACTTTTCGGAAAGCGTAATTGTAATACAAGGAGGTGCAGCAGATGGCTAAGTGCGAATTTTGCGACAAGAGTGTCGCCTTTGGTATTCAGGTGAGCCACTCACACAGGCGCTCAAACAGACCGTGGAAACCGAATGTCAAAAGGGTTAAGGCAATTGTTAACGGAACCCCCCGCCATGTTTATGTCTGTACCAGATGTCTCCGCAGCGGCAAAGTTACCCGCGCAGTGTAATTTGCCCAAGCGGTATATTGCATGATTTAACGGGCACGCCCATTTGGGCGCGCCCGTTTTGCATTTTACAGGTGACTCTCCGCCTTGTGCGGCAATTTCATCCCACCCGCCTGTAATAGTTTATGGCCCTTTCCATAAACTGCGGGGTTACATTGAAATGCTCCGCCATCTCCCACAACTCCATGCAACCGCGTTTTAAAGCCATATCAAGCTCATCCTTCGGGACGAGCTTTTTTATCGCCCATTTTTCCGCACGATACTCGTGCCTGCCTATAAGCTCAAAAGGACTTGAAAGCCTGTGCGTAGAGCCTGTCATAATATGTCCAGCCTCGTGCGCTATTACACAGGCCTCCTCTGCGGTATCGCAGAGTCTGGATGCGTCAACAAATATTCCATAAGCGCCGTCGGCCTCTATTACTGCGGCTTTCGCCCCGCACGAAAATGACGCCGGTTCGTCAAATACAGAAACGCCCTGTTCATAAAGTTCCCTATAAACATCAGCTAAACGCCCGTTCAATCCGAATCCCTTGCCTTTCTTGCCTCGCGCAGCCTTTTAGCCATTGAGATGAGCAGCTTTTTGTCCTCGTCCGTAAGATCCTTCGCCTCGTTCTGAAGAGCATAAGTGAACTCGCAGTCTTTAAGCTGATAGGTGGAGCGCGCAGCCTCCCACCCCTCCGCATAAGCCGCCGCAATATCGCTGTCGTACTGCGAGCTTCCGTCGCCGAGGAACTCCATTATGTCTATCCCGAAATAGTCCGAAATCTTTTTGATGGTAGAAGTCTGAGGAGTCGCGCCGTTCTTCCACTTGACAACCGAGCTGCGGTTAAGCCCTACATCCGCAGCAGCTTTTGACGGGCTTATGCCTTTATTTTTGCATATAGATACGAATTTGTCATAAAACACATATTCTGCCTCCTTTTTTATGCAATACATAAATGTTTACCGAATTCATATTGTTGCACTTGACTGTTTACTGAAATCACATTATAATTGCATCAGTGTTTACCATAGTAAACGTTTTTTCTCTGTTTATTAACATATCATATCGCAAAACCTAAGTCAATCAATATTTTGTGAATTTGGTAAACATTTTATTAGGCAGTTTTCTGTCCAATAAAAAGTAAATTTTAAAGGAGGCAAACGCAGATGTTTTTTGAAGATGATACACCCGAGCAGATCAGGCAATGTCTTGAATGCAGGTATCCCAAATGTATAAACTGCCTTGAGCGCAGATCCCGCTGCTCAAGACGCGCGCAGAGAACAGCAAAGCAGCCTTCCTTCGATGCCGAGAGAGCCGAATCAATGTATCGCAACGGCCTTAACGACATTGAGATAGCCTCGGCCCTAAATGTTTCTCGTCAGAAAATTGGGCGCTGGAGAAGGATGCGCGGGCTCAAGCCGGTAAACCGCTCCGGCAGGAGGAGCATAAAAGGGATAACGGCGTAAGCTTCCCCGCTCCCGATATTATTCGGCGGGCCGGCATATCCAAGCATACACATAAGCTAACGAAAGGAAGGACAAAACTTTGAGCGAATCGCCATCCTGGAATCCTGTTCTCTGCGGGACCGCGGGTTCCGGCAGGGTTACAGGCGAACAGATTACATACTTTTTTGCTCTTGCCGCGGCAAACGGCATATCCGCGCAGGCGGCTAAAGATATTCTGGCCCGTTACGGCTTTCT
>JAJUHS010000074.1 GCA_029267755.1 Clostridiales bacterium | reverse complement strand
TGGCCTTTACGAAGCGTATCACAACGTAAACAAAGGCCGCTAATCCTCCCCACCAGACAAGCGGATTGCCGAATGCGCCGAAAGCGGACTTGTAGTTGTTCGGCAGATACTCAAGATAGTAAAGAATAGGCCTTATATCGAAAATCCAGGAATACCAGGGCGACGAATACGGGTGCGTGGCAACAAGCTGGCTGTGGTACGAGAACATAAACTTCTGGTTTTCAATGATAATGTCATAAAAGTTCCTGTTCGACAGCATACCTCCGCTTATCGCCATACCCCTCGCCGTCCCGTATGGGATGTAGGAAAGTACATAGATTATCACGGGGATTATAATAAATGACAAAACCGAAAGCAAAACGGTTTTTACTTCATAAATAATAAACTCTTTGCTCTGCCCGTTTTTAACGCAGTAGCTCCCGACAAGAACCTGCCTGAGCAGCCAGATTGCGGCCAGGCCGACGGCTCCGTATAAAACTATCCATTTCGACGCGGCACCTATTCCGAACATCAAACCCGATAAAAATAGCGGCAGCGCCGTCTTCTTAAACGGAGTCCTGTAGTCCTGAGCGATATACCTGTACATAAAGAAGAACATCGCGAGAATAAAAAACACGCCGTAGGTGTCGATGGTCGCTATTCTTGTCTGAACAAAATGCATGAAGTCAAACGCGAAAAGTATTGTGCCGCAGGAAGCAATCAGAGTCTTCCCAAAAATGTTCTTGATAAAAACGTACATGAACGGCAGCATCAGAACGCCGAACAGCGTACCCATAAAGCGCCAGCCGAACGGGGTGAGCCCGAACAGCCTTATGCCGACACCTATTATAAGCTTTCCAAGCGGCGGATGCGAAACCTCATAGGGATATACGTTTTCCAGATGCTCATAGGCGGTACGGGCGTGGTATATCTCGTCAAAGTAAGCGCTGTTCATATAGTTCTGCGAATTGGGCACCTTGTCCTGCTCGTCAAACAGAGCCGATACTTTCCCATCAAAGCTTATCTCGCTTACCGGTATAAGCTTATTGTCCGAATCGTATAAAGCAAGCTCGCCCATCTCCATGGGTGTGGTCGTTGACCACACCTGAATGTACCTCATTCTTTTGGTGCCCTCAATCGGGGCGTACAGCCAGTTGAACAGCTTCGCATAGCTCTGGGGCATTACCGTTATATCGGACCATACAATACCGTCTTCAGACCAGCGTATTGAGTAGTCACCGGTGTAAAGGCCGGTATAGTACATAATCCTGCTTATCTCTGTCGGCTTGTCCAGTGTAAGTGTAAAGGTATAATCCTTGCCTTCGTAATGATAAAAGGTTTGCGGGGCTTTTCTGTCCCCCAAACCCCAAAATGCCGCCACACCATAGAGTATAGTTATCAGAAGCAGTATCCGGGTGTCCTTCGCGGTCATCGGAAAGACTTCACGCGAAATTGAAAATCTGCGCCTGCTATCTTTGCAGGTGCCTGCCGCTGCTTTATCGGCTGCGGCCTGGCTTAAAACCGCCTCCACCGATCCGTTTTTTTCTTTTTTGTCGTAGAGATAATTAACAAAGAAAAGTACTATCGCGAACAAAGTGACGATTGGAAATATCAGCGTAGGGGTAATATATTCTAACATCTGTACGCTCCTCCCGAGTTACAGGGAATACATCTCAGCGCCGGATAAATCTATTTAATGTGCTGCTAAACAATTCGCCAAAGGCAAGCTGTTCTTTGAAATGAACGACAAGGTTTCATTTCAAACGCCGAAATGCACAAATCTATCATTTCGGCAAGCGCACATTATTTTTTAACCCGCTTAATTTTCACTAACTATATTACCACAAAACCAATTTTATCATCAATCTTTATTTAATCAAATCGGTTTAGGAGAATTATATTTTTTTAGTATTTTCTCAATTTTAAAACAAAAAGCACGATAAATATTAATGATGGATAAATATAACCCGGCCATTATGCAGCTTGAAGGGGAAATAATGAATGAAAGAAATGAAATGGTTTGAGAAAAAATGGTTTGTTAACCTGAAGATCAGGACACGTCTTACGATATGCTTTCTGTTCTTTGCCGTAATTACCGCCGCTGTCGGAGCCGTAGGAATACATATCGCGTTTTCGGCAAACCTTTCAAATGCGCTTACATATGCCATCATCATCGGAGCGGTATGCCTGCTGGCGATAGTTTTATCGCTTGTGTTCGGAGGAATGAACGCGTTTCTGGTTACGGATCCGATGTGGAAAAACGAGCGTATTATCGAGAAATTCTCTGTCGGAGATTTTGACACCAGCGGTATTATCAGAGAGCGGGATCGCATAACCAAGGATTTTAAAGACGAGATAGGAGATTTTTCCCGTAAGGTAAGCGGTTTGATGCATTACATGAGGAACATAAACACCTGCATCAAGCAGGTATCGCAGGGTGATCTGTCAGTCGAGGTGCCGGTTGCGTGTCCGCAGGATCAAATTGGAAACGCCTTCCTTGAACTTGTCAACAACTTCCACCGACTGGTAGTATCCATTGTCTTTGCGATCGACAAGGTTACTGCAGACGCGAAACTCGTTTCCGATTCCAGCTATGCTCTTTCCCAGGGCGCCACGGAACAGGCCAGCGCAGTTCAGGAACTGACAGCGTCGCTTGAGCAGATTTCCTCGCAGATTCAGCTTAACGCAAAGAATGCCAAGCAGGCCAACGAGCTTTCCCAAAAGGCCAAAGCAAATGCGACCGAGGGAAACGAACAGATGAAGGATATGCTTAAGGCCATGGACGAAATTAACGTTTCATCCGGCAATATTAACAAAGTCATAAAGGTCATCGACGATATAGCCTTCCAGACGAATATACTCGCGCTCAACGCTGCGGTCGAGGCGGCCAGAGCAGGACAGCACGGCAAAGGCTTCGCCGTAGTGGCGGAGGAGGTCAGGAATCTTGCCGCAAAATCCGCCAGCGCCGTACAAGAAACAACGGAAATGATAGAAAACTCCATTAGAAAGGTTGAAACAGGTACAAAAATTGCCTATCAAACCGCCAAAGCGCTGGAAGAAATCGTTTCACAGGTGGACCGCGCGGCCGATCTGATCAACTCCATCGCGGCGGCGTCGGCCGAGCAGGCGCAGGGCATCGAGCAAATTAATAGCGGTATTGCTCAGGTATCCCAGGTTGTTCAGACAAATGCCGCCACAGCGGAGGAAAGCGCTGCCACAAGCCAGGAGCTCTCCAGCCAGGCGGCCCGTCTTAAAGAAAAAGCCGCAATGTTCAAGCTGAGGGCGAGAAAAGCCGCGTCGCCGGATGCAATAAGCGCCAAAAAGGCAGAGCTGCAGGCGCCAGCTCCCATAAAACCTGCCGCAGCCGTAAAACCGGCCTCCGCCGCCAGACCTTCGGCTCCCAGAATATCGCTCGGCGAAAACGATTTCGGCAAATATTAAAGCTTGGCTGCTGAGCAGATTGATTTAAAGAGTCTAAAGAGCAAAAAAATTAAAAAATCAATCGGAAAATACTAAATTAATTCTTAAATAGATCGATAAATAATTTGTAGCTTGTTGCCTATTGCCGTTTTACCATACTGAAGACGGTAAAGCGGGCAGTAATCAAATCGAAAAAGGATGTTGAACACATGGATGGCATGAGATGGTTTGAGAAAAAATGGTTTGTCAACCTTAAGATAACAAAGCGGCTGCGAATCAGCTTTCTGTTTCTAGGTTTGATAGCCGCCGCTATCGGAGTATCGTCAATACTGTTCGTATTATCCGCAGGCGTGCCGAACTCACAGTTGTTTATCATAATTATCGGCGCGGTTTCGGCGCTCTCGGTATTGTCAGCCGTTTTATTGGGAAATATCAACGGATTTTTAGTGACGGATCCTATGGGCAAAAACGACAGAATTCTGGACAGATATTCCGTCGGCAACTTTAATACGAAGGATTTGGTCAGACAGAGAGATTTGGCCACAGCGGAGTATAAGGACGAGATCGGAATTTTTTCACAGAAGCTGAGAAAGCTGATGCATTATCTTAAGGATCTTTACGCATGCATAGCGAAGGTGTCCGAGGGCGACCTTACTGCGGACGTTCCCGTCGTATGCCCCGAAGATCAGATCGGCAACGCTTTTTCAACGCTCGTCAGCAACTTCCATGATCTTGTGGCGTCAATGGTTTCGGCGATAGATCAGGTTACTAACGGAGCCACTCTCGTTTCCGATTCGAGCCTTGCGCTCTCTCAGGGAGCAACGCAGCAGGCAAGCGCCATTCAGGAGCTGACGGCCTCGCTTGAGCAGATTTCCTCCCAGACGCACCTCAACGCCGAAAACGCCGAGCAGGCCAACGAACTCACCCAAAAAATTAAAACCCACGCGACTGCGGGAAACGAACAGATGAAGGACATGCTGAAGGCTATGGACGATATCAGCGCTTCATCCGGCAATATAAATAAAATAATAAAAGTCATCGACGATATTGCCTTCCAGACAAATATACTCGCGCTCAACGCCGCGGTAGAGGCCGCCAGGGCAGGCCAGCACGGCAAAGGCTTTGCCGTAGTGGCGGAGGAAGTCAGGAATCTTGCTGCAAAATCGGCCAACGCCGCAAAAGAGACAACGGCTATGATAGAAAATTCCATCAGAAAGGTCGAAACAGGCACAAAAATTGCCCACCAGACCGCCAAAGCGCTGGAAGAAATCGTTTCACAGGTGGACAGCGCTGCGGATCTGATTAACTCCATAACAAAAGCCTCGATCGAGCAGGCGCAGGGTATCGAGCAGATAAATCTGGGCATATCGCAGGTTTCTATGGTTGTACAGACAAACGCGGCCACGGCGGAGGAAAGCGCCGCCGCCAGCGAAGAGCTCTCAAGTCAGGCTGCACGCCTGAAGGAACAGGCGTCCGTATTTAAACTCAAGAAGGCCGTGCATTCATAAACTGTTAAAGATTTCTCCTTTCAGTCAAATATAAATTTGTATTTTTCTGCTTTTTTAGGCCAATCCCTCTAAATAATGTTGGCAAATGCTCGATATACATATTGAAGCAATATTTTATATATGGTAATCGCGGAACATTTCAAATTAAAGGAGCGGAAATATGAACGGCTTAAAATGGTTCGAAAAGAAGTGGTTTGTTAATTTAAAAACAAGAACCCGTCTTACGATGTGCTTTTTGTTTATGGTGCTGATACCCCTTTTGCTTTCCGTTGCGGGAATAATAATTGTATTTTCCGCAAGACTGCCGAACGCGATTCTCCTATCCGTCATTATCGGCGCCGCATTTGTGCTCGAGATCGTTCTGGCTTTTGCGCTTGGTGGAATTAACGCATTTTTGATAACAGATCCCATGGGCAAAAACGAACGGGTGCTCGTCAAATACGCTGTCGGTGATCTTGATACAAGCAACCTGATCAGAGAAAGAGACTGGCATACGGTAAAATATCAGGATGAGATAGGCATTTTTTCCAGCAAGCTTAAGGATTTAATGCAGTATATGAAGGCGCTCAACGCCTGCATAAAGCAGGTTTCCGAGGGGGACCTTACGGTTTCCGTACCTGTTGCCTGTCCGCAGGATCAAATCGGAAACGCGCTGCATCAGCTTGTCGACAACTTTCATAATGTGGTCGCCACAATGGTCAATGCCATCGAGCAGGTTACATCCGGGGCAAAGCTTGTTTCCGACTCAAGCTTTTCCCTGTCTCAGGGAGCTACGCAGCAGGCCAGCGCCATACAGGAATTGACAGCCTCGCTTGAGCAGATTTCTTCCCAGACACATTTAAATGCGAAAAACGCGGAAGAGGCAAATGAGTTTGCAAAAAACGCCAAGTCCAACGCTTCCCGCGGCAATGCTCAGATGAAGGATATGCTGAAGGCAATGGACGATATCAGTGTATCGTCTGGCAACATCAATAAGATAATCAAGGTTATAGACGACATAGCTTTCCAGACAAACATACTCGCGCTCAACGCCGCGGTAGAGGCCGCCAGGGCGGGACAGCACGGCAAAGGCTTCGCCGTCGTGGCGGAGGAGGTCAGGAATCTTGCCGGGAAGTCTGCCAACGCAGCCAAGGAAACTACTGAGATGATAGAAAATTCCATCAGGAAGGTTGAGATTGGAACAAAGATCGCCAACGAAACTGCAAAGGCCCTCGACGAGATTGTCTATCAGGTGGACCGCGCGGCTGACCTGATAAATTCTATTGCCGTGGCATCCGTTGAGCAGGCGCAGGGCATCGAGCAGATAAACATAGGCATTTCGCAGGTATCCCAGGTCGTTCAGACCAACGCCGCCACCGCCCAGGAGAGCGCCGCCGCAAGCGAGGAGCTTTCAAGCCAGGCGTCCCGCCTAAAGGACAGCGCCGCGAGATTCAAACTGAATGGCAAGAGCGCAGCAACAGCTCCCGCACCAGCTCCCGCTCCCGCACCTTCTCCGGTTTTGCGAGAGACGCCCAAGCCGCCCGCCAGTGCGCCTTCCCCCTCAGCCTTATCAGGCAGCAAGCCAAAGATACTACTGGCCGACAACGAATTCGGCAAATACTGAGCAATGCGCCCCGTTCTCCGGGACGTTAAACAAAACGGTTTTAAAGGCGCAGGCATTAAGCCTTTTATAAACCCGGCCGTGCTAAGGGCTTTGGGCATATACAGGTCAATAACAAAAAATGTTGGAGTTCATTTTAATTGAACTCCAACATTTTTTAGCCCAAGTTTATTACTCCGCCTGAGCAGCGTTTTCATCAATATCGTTTTCCCTGTTAAGCTTCGAATCTCGGATAAGCTTTCTCGGGCACTTCTGGGCACAAAGGCCGCAAGAGGTGCACTTTGAATAATCGATAACCGCAAGGTTGTCCACGACATGTATGGCACCGGAGGGACAGGCCTTTTCACAAATCTTGCATCCAAGGCAGCCGATGTCGCAGTACTTGCGGAGCACTGCGCCCTTTTCCTTGGAGGAGCAGGCGACGGTTATATCCGCGCTGTAAGGTACCTTGACGATAACGTTTTTGGGGCATGCCGCCGCGCAAGCCATACAGCCGACGCATTTTTCGCGGTCAACGTGAGCCAGCCCGTCCGTAACGCTTATCGCGCCGAATGGACATGCTGCGACGCAGGAGCCGAGGCCGATGCAGGCGTAGGGACACTCGTTGGGGCCGCCGCCAGGCATACGCGAGGCTGAAAGGCAGTCCTTGATACCAAGATATTCGTACTTTTTGGTTACGTTGGGGCCGCCGGAGCAGCGTACAAGGGCGACGCTTTTTTCAATTTCCCCGGCATCGACTCCCATGATCGCTGATATCTTTTTCGCGCATTCGGCGCCGCCGGCAGCGCATCTGTTCAGCGGCGCCTTGCCTTCGACTATGGCGGCGGCGTAGCCGGAGCAGCCAGGAAAGCCGCATCCGCCGCAGTTCGCGCCGGGAAGTACGCCCAAGATTTCCTCCTGCCTGGGGTCGACTTCAACGGCGAAAACCTTTGAGGCGTAGGCGAGGACAAATCCGAATACGGCGCCCAAAATTCCGAGTACAAGTACCGCGTATAAAATATTATTCATATTACACTCATCCCCCTACCAAACCTTAAGACCGGAAAAGCCCATGAACGCAAGGGCAATAAGGCCGGCGGTCACAAGCGCTATGGGGAAGCCCTCAAAAGCCTTGGGACAATCGGCAAACTCGAGCCTTTCGCGTACACTTGCGAACAGTACGATGGCGATCGTAAAGCCGATACCGCCGGTTATGCCGTATACGACGCTCTCAAGGAAGTTGTAGCCGTACTGTGTGTTAAGCAGCGCGACGCCGAGCACCGCACAGTTCGTGGTAATGAGGGGCAGATAAATGCCAAGGGCCTGATACAGCGAAGGGACGGCCTTCTGCAGGAACATTTCGACAAACTGAACGAGAGCTGCAATGACAAGGATGTAAACGACGGTTTGCATGTATTCAAGGTTGAAGGGTACAAGCAGCCACTCGTTTACCACCCAGCAGAATATGGACGCGAGTCCCATGACGAATATGACAGCGAAACCCATGCCAAGGGCGGTATCCATTTTCTTTGAAACACCGAGAAACGGACATATTCCGAGAAATTTGACCAAGATGAAGTTCTCCACCAGAATAGCTCCAAGGGCTATCGACAAAATGCCTGTAAAGCTCATTCTGCCACCTCCTCATTCTTTTTTTCCTTTGAGGCGGAGCGGCTCATAAAGTGCTGAACCAGCGCGATTAGGCAGCCGAGGGTAAGGAAGCCTCCGAAGGGAAGAACCAGCAGCAACGCAGGGTAGCCTTCGGGTATAATGCGTATGCCGAGGCCTCCGTTCAGTATGCCTCCGCCGAAGGTGCCGCTGCCGAGAAACTCACGTATCACGCAGATGATTATCAGAACTACGGTATAGCCGAAGCCCTGCATAATGCCGTCAACCGCGGAGGCAAGGACTGTATTTTTGGAAGCAAAAGCCTCCGCACGCCCAAGTATTATGCAGTTGACGACGATAAGCGGAATAAACACGCCGAGCGAATTGACAAGGGCGGGGACAAAAGCCTGTATCAGCAGATCGACCATTGTAACAAAGCCCGCGATAACCACGATAAAGGCGGCTATTCTTATCTTTTGCGGAATTATTTTCCGAAGAGCTGCGATAACAATGTTTGAGCAGGTAAGAATCGCGAGAACTGAAAGCCCCATTCCTATTCCGTTGAAAAGCGTCGTGGTAATGGCCATTGTGGAGCACATTCCGAGCATCTGCACAAGGACGGGGTTCTGAGTTATAAGGCCTTCCTTAAACTGTTTTCCAATATTCATCACCCGCACCTCCTAACCTAAAGCCTTGGCGGCCTCAAGCGCCGAATTTACGCCCTTTGTGACCGCGCGCGATGTGATTGTGGCGCCCGTCAGGGCGTCTATATTTCCGCCGTCCTTGGTAACGGCAAGGGTGCCTATCTTTCCGATAAACTGGTTGCGGAAGCTCTCCTGGCTGGCATTTGCGCCCAGACCGGAGGTTTCGGTCATGCTGATAATAGAAACTCCGGAAACCTTTCCGTTACCGTCTATTCCTACGACCATATCGATGGCGCCGCCGAATCCTGCGGGAGAAACCTTAACTACATGCCCGACAACCTTGCCGCCGTCCTTAGCGGCGTATACCGCCTTAACTATGGCGTCGGTGCCCGAATATGTGAGCTCTTCAAAGGAAGTCGCGCCGGGAATAACCGATTGCATCGCCGTTGCTGTTTTCTGAACCTTGATTTCGGCTATGCGGTCTTTCGTTACATAGTTGACGGTTCCGAGAAGCGCGGCGACGACCGCTGTAATTGCGAACAGAATAAGCGTGAGCTTTGCAAAATACTTTGTTCCCATTACTGCGCGCCCCCTTTCGAAGCCTTCTTGACGCCGAAGCGTCTTGGGAGCGTCGATTTGTCAATCAGCCATACCGTGGTATTCATTATAAGGATGGAGAAGGAAACGCTCTCCGGATAAGTGCCGAAGTAACGGATAAAGACCGTAAGCAGGCCGCAGCCTATGCCAAAAACAATCTGCCCCAGCTTGGTGGAGGGGGACGTTGAGTAATCGGTTGCCATGAATATAGCTCCGAGCATCAGGCCTCCGCAGAAGATGTTGTAAAGCATCCAGGTGAACCTGGGAATGCCGCCTTTGGGGAAGATGAATGTCAGCAGAGCGACGGTCAGAATATAGGCGAGAGGAATCCTGAGGCTGAGGACCTTGCGGATGACAAGGTAAATACCTCCGAGAATAAGCATAAGCGCCGATATTTCGCCGAGCGAGCCGCCTATCTGACCTATAAAAGCCTGCCAGATCGTGGCGTTAGGCATCTTTCCCATGTGTATCGCTGCCATGGGAGTAGCGGAGGTAATGGCGTCGGCATTGCTG
This sequence comes from Clostridiales bacterium, assembly GCA_029267755.1. Taxonomy (GTDB): domain Bacteria; phylum Bacillota; class Clostridia; order Oscillospirales; family Oscillospiraceae; genus DUPK01. Next base: position 195 of record JAJUHS010000074.1, on the reverse strand, counting down.
AAAATGTTAAAGAAGCTAGAATAGCTGAGCGGAGCTACCCAGGTGGTCATAAGTACGGGCCACGAAAAGAGAAATGCCCTTGCCGCGAGCGCCGGGTTCAGGAAGTTTTTGCCGATGCCGCCGTAGAGCTGCTTTACAATTACTATCGCAAAGAAAGCGCCGATGACGGGAATCCAGTATGGAACTCCGACGGGG
>JAJUHS010000051.1 GCA_029267755.1 Clostridiales bacterium | reverse complement strand
TTGCATGACGGCCGCTCTGCCGCGCCCGTCATGAGATGTGTCATTTCCGACGTACACGCCGCCGGAAATGACAGATTTGACTTTGTTTCCGCCATTCGTGGCGGAAATTCTGCGAAGCTTTTTTGCTGTAAACAAGTTTTTTGATAAGCTTACAGCTCCCGTAAAATCTTCGGGAGCTGTAAGTGTATGAAGGGATATTACCTGCCGTTCTTTTTCGGCAGGATGCGGTTTTCAATGAGATCCTCGACCGCGGCAACCATATTCTCCTGACTCCACTTTTTGGCGTCTGCGGGGTCGGCTCGAAGGACGCATACCGGGAAACCGGCCTCTTCAAGCGATCTGATGATGTTGTAGCTGAAATCGCCGTTGTTCATGCAGTTTTCTGGGACAAGGAAGACAACGCCGTCGATCTGGTTGTTGATAGCTTCCTTGACGAACCACTGGTTATTGAACGGAGGGACGTGGAGGATATCCTCAAGGAAGGAGAATCTGGACGCGAGCGAGCGTATCGGATTCTCCTCGACGTTGTATCTGAGATAGCCGTCGGCGGCAAGCCCGAGGTACATGGTCCATATGAACGCCGCGCCGAACTTCTCCTCAAAGTGCTGATAAAACGCGAGATTGAACCAGAGGCCGCGTCCGATCCAGAGGATACGAATTTTCTCGTTCGGGACAGCCGCAACGCTGCGTTCCGCGAGGTCCTTGACTTCTTCGTAGAGGGACTTCGCCATCTCTACGCCCCACCTTGTACCTCTGTGCCACTGGGACTGCATGACCGCGTTGACTGTATCAGTGACCGTTACGGGGGCGGGGACTGTCTTCGCGATAATATCTCTGGTCTTGCGGAAGTAGCCCTCCTGCTCGTTTACGTTGTTGAGGGTTTCTACAAGGCGGTTCATGTCAAGCTTGCGGCCTGTCTTGTTCTCAAGGAAGGATATGAGAAGGCGAAGCTCGTTCTCGTAGAAGTCTATGCGCTTTTTGCCGACAAGCTCTTCCCAATCATAAAGGGATTTTTCCCACCAGTTTTCGGTGATGACATCCTGATGATAGTGATGTATACGGAATGAGTCGGCGCCGAAGGACTCCGTCATCAGCTCTTCAATCTTCATTCCGCTTGAGCAGCTTTCCGCGTTTATGAGCAAAGTCGGGTTCGGAAGTCCGCCCCAGGGGCCCTCCTCGCGCTTGTTGTCGAGGGAGCAGGCGTAAGCCGCGGCACAATAGGAGCATATATCGTTTCTGTATCCGGCCTGCTCGAGAAGGTCGTAGAAACGGGGGCCCATCTGCTTCGCGGCGCAGATTGCGGTCCACCACTGGTTTACGACGAAGGGAATGTCCATCGCCTGAAGGATTTCCATCGGGGTGTTCGCTCCGACAAATGCGAAGGGCTCGCCTGCCTCGATACGGGCTCGCAGGCCCATGAACCATTCCTTCTGATATGCACCGGTCAGCTTGGGCGTATTAAGCTTTTTAACCGAGCGTGTTTCGTAGTTTTTTTCTTCGGCCATTTATAACCATTCCTTTCGCGTTTTTTCTAGGCACAAAAGACCATAAAAAGGAATGGTCATAATGTACATGTTTTCCGGTTGCCGCGTAAGCGGCGAGAAAAACGCACTTGAATTAATTGAAGTTTGAACCCGTTTCAAACTTAATTCCCTCCTTTTACGGTTTCGGCGAACTGAGCGAACTTAACCGCAAGCTCGGCCTTATCGCGAAGAGGATAGTACTGATCCTCGATAGTCAGGATTTTGATACCCATTTTATCCAGCTCTATTTTTTGCTTTGGGGCATCCCAAATATAGGATTCATCCTTTTGATTCATGAAGATAACGAGAGCTTCCGCACCGACCTCGGTTATACGCTCGGGTATGCACCTCGCTCGCTCCTTAACTGTGCCGCGCTCGCTGCTCGGGAAACGGTTGTGATAGCGGCTTGAGATTGCGCGTGCGGGGGGAATAGTTTCGTCTGTATCGCAGTCGGCATAACGGTCGCCGAAGAGTTTATCCTCGGTAATGACGTTTATGCCGTTTTCCTCCATAAGCTCATAGACCTCGGCGGTCTCCTGCATGCTGCCTGTGTAAAGAACCTTTAGAGCGTCAACCTTAGGCCAGCTCTCGGCTTCCTTTGCAAGGTTTTTTATAAGCTTGGTAGCCTGCTTTTTGTCAAGATAGAACGAGCCGGCGATAGCTGTGAGAGCCTCGCTGCCGTTAATACGGCTGTCCGCGCCGTAACGCAGAGATGAGAAAGCGCGGAGTGCCTGCTTGTATTCATTGCAAACCTTAATAGCTTCGGAAAGCGCCTCATCGGTGATTTTCTTACCGGACCATTTCTCAACCTTTTCTATGAATTCCTTTGTTTCGCGGAGGTTGCGCTCCTGGCAGCGAAAATCCCTGTGCATCAGCAGATAATCGACATACTCGATTACCGGCAGCTTGCGGTTTGGCTCGGTTCTCTTAATCTCCGTAAGGTAGTAAAACAGCTTTTGAATTATATCTGACGAGTTGGACAAAACAAGATAGTCCATCATGTCGGCGTATTCGCCGCTCATGACGGTTTCAAACAGGCCTCTCCAGAGGGCGCCAAACGAAATCTCAAGATACTTGTCCGCATTGGGCCTCGGGCCGTGGCAGCCGAAAAGCCTTACGGGAATCATCCCAGCGGCCATTATAATTTCTTCTGGAACATCGTCGCCCAGCATGAAAACGGTTTTTTTGCCTTCCTTTCGGAGGTCGGCGATAGCTTCGCGCTTATTCTCAAAAGCTTTTTTAAGCTCGGAGTACGCCGCGCTTTCAAGCACACAGCTTCTTTCGCTCAAACATATCATCTCCTATGATTATTAACCAATAAAACTCTATATCAGGCTAATGCTAACACAAAAACAAAAATGCTTCAAACAGTAATTTGGGGCGTTCCCACAACCTTTGTATTGTGGGAACGCCCCAAATTCTCAAATATAAGGCTGCTTGAAGCAAGACAATAGGGTATTACAACGTAAAAATTTTGGCGCCTGAGAAATATTAGATTACTTTATTGCTCTTTCAGGGTGTTAAAAACTTCAACCGCAATTTTTATAAAATCCTCAAAATACTGCGGGTGGAATTTGCTCGAATCGTAGGCCAGCACCTCTTCAAACGAAAACCTCTCGTTGTTTAGATTATGGGGGAAGAAGTGTATATTCTCATAAAATGAGGGGGAGTAGGTTTTGAGAATATACTTGACGTAGGTTTCGGAGGCAAAGAGCATTACCTTGCCTTCCTTGCAGATTTTAAGGAGTATATCAATGCTTTCAGGGTCGATATTGACCTTAGGCCGATTTTTAAGCTCGGGTATCATTTCGGAGAGCCAGGACTCCCGGCCTGCCATACCCGTGTGGGCTATGGGAATAGTATCGGAGAAATCGCTGATTTCAACGCCGTTTTTGAATTTTTCAATAAACTCGTCGGCGTTTGCCGTATGCTTTCTCAACAGAGAATCGGAAATTATGATATAGCCGGTTATGGAGGTAAGCGGGATTGTTTTCAGCCCCTTAGATGGCGGTGGCGTTCTGCCGATAACGATGTCTACATCGCTTTCCTCAAAAATCGGCAGCCCCCTGTAAACGTTCTCGTCTACGAACAAGACGCTCACTGAAGGATATCTTGCCGTAAATTCGCTCAGTATATCGGGCATATAAAAGCGGGAGCGAACAATACTGCACGCTATCCGCAGAGTTCCGGACCTGCTGTTCGGGCCGGTGCCGAAACTTGCAAAAAGTCGGCTTTCGGATTCGAGAATAAGCTTAGCTTCGCGAAGAAGTTCCTCGCCCTCTTTGGTGAGTACAAGGAAAGGAGTTCGTTCGAAAAGCCGGACCCCAAAGTATGTTTCCAGACGCCTTATATGACCCGAGAGACCCTGCTGAGTCGTAAACAACCTTTTCGCCGTAACGCCAAGGTTCATATCTTTAACGATCTCGGTAAAAAAGCGCAGGTTGTTAAGTGTCATATCGAGCCCTTCCAAAAAGTTTTTGATTTATATAATTATATTACAAAAGCAAGCCAATATCAACCGAATGCGTCAGACGGAAGTTGAATACGCTCGAAAAAAATGATATAATTTGGTAAAATGTTGAGAAAAACGGGGATGGAAGCTTGAAAAGGATAATGATAGTAGAGGATAACAAAAAAATCAGGGACGAGCTTTGCGTATTTTTGTCCCGAAACGGATATGAATGCGAGGCTCCGGAGGATTTTAAAGACATAATTTCGCACATCCTATCATCAACGCCGCACCTTGTGCTTCTCGATATAAACCTGCCGGTTTTTGACGGCTATCACATCTGCCGTGAGATAAGAAAAAAGAGCGATATGCCGCTTATAGTCGTTACAAGCCGCGACACCGAGTTTGACGAGCTTGTCGCCATGAACCTCGGAGCCGACGATTTTGTGACCAAGCCCTATAACACGCAGATTTTGCTTGCACGCATCGAAACAGTGCTGAGGAGAGCTTATCGCGAATCAAAACAGGAGCGCCTTGTCTGCGGGGACTTTATAATAAACCCCTCGAAAAGCGCTTTCGAGTACCTGGGCAGATCAACGGAGCTGACCCGAAACGAAATTAAGATTCTGACTTGCCTTTTTGAAAAGAAGGGTTCTATTGTGAGCCGCGACGAGCTTATGCGCTACCTCTGGGACAGCGAACTTTTCGTGGACGACAATACCCTGACTGTAAACATGACAAGGCTTCGCCGAAAGCTTGAGGAGGCGGGGCTTTCGGGTGTAATAGAAACGCGCCGCGGACAGGGGTACATAATGCTATGAAGATAACTGATTTTCTCGGCGGAAAGGTGACGTATATAATATCCCATCTGACGGTCATGGCGGTTACCGTTGCCATGCTCGTTGCCCTGAACCCTGCGGGCGGGAAGATTTTTTCGATTTACATAGGGATTCTCTACATTATTGCCGCTATCGTTCCGCTTTTCGCCGAATATCGGCGGAAAAGGGAGTATTATAACCTCCTTGTCAGCGGATTTGAAAGGCTTGACAGGAAAAACCTCATTGCGGAGATAATCCCGGAGCCGGACTTTTTCGAGGGCAAGCTTCTGTACGGAATACTCAAAGCCTCTAATAAGGCCTGTCTTGAAGAAATAAACAAGTACAAGGAACTGCAGGAGGAGTACCGCGAATACATAGAGATGTGGGTGCATGAAATAAAGACGCCTATATCTTCATCGAAGCTTATAGCACAAAACAGAAGGGACGAGGCTACGGACAGCATCTCCGAGGAGCTTGACAGCATTGAAAGCTACATAGAGCAGGCGTTGTTTTATGCGAGGAGCAATTCGGTCGAGAAGGACTATATCATAAAGGAAATCAGCCTGGAAAAGCCGGTTTACGCGGCGATCAAAAGGAACTCAAAGCAGCTTATAGGGGCGGGCATTTCAGTTTCTGCGGAAAATCTGAATGTCAGCGTCTATTCGGATTCCAAATGGCTGGAGTTTATCCTTGACCAGCTAATAATAAACTCCGTGAAGTATGCAAGGGAGAAGGATGCCTTTATCAGAATCGAAGCAAAGGAGCTTTCAAACAGCCGCATGCTCATCGTTTCGGATAACGGCATAGGAATACCGGAAAACGAGCTTCCCAGAATATTTGATAAGGGCTTTACGGGAACAAATGGGCGGCTCCGGGGCAAGTCGACTGGTATGGGACTTTATATCTGCCGGAAGCTCTGCGAGAAAATGGGGATTTCGATAAGCGCCGAGTCTGAACTTGGCAGCGGCACCGCGGTAAGCATCGTTTTCCCGAGAAGCTCAATGACGGATATATTGTAAGTTACAAAACTGTAAGGCAACTGTAAGCTAACGCTATGGCGGAATATAACGGGACAAATTAAAATAAGTCCGTAATTAAGATTGCAGATACAGGAGGAAAATATGGGCGAAATTTTAAAAGTCTCAAACGTTGAAAAATATTACGGCAACAAGGGCAGCCTTACGAAGGCACTCGACAAGGTAAGCTTCAGCGTTAACGAGGGAGAATTTACAGGAATTATGGGCTCAAGCGGAAGCGGAAAGACGACGCTCCTTAACTGCGTTTCGACGATAGATTCCGTAACGACCGGAAAAATCGTTATAAGGGACAGAGACATTACTGCTATGAAGAGCCGAGACCTTGCAAAGTTCAGGCGCGAGGAGCTCGGCTTCATGTTCCAGGAGTATAATCTCCTTGACACCCTTACAGGTTTTGAAAATATTATCCTTCCGCTTACAATTTCCGGCGAAGGCCACAAAACCGCGATCGAAAAAGTACATATGGTGGCTCAAAGGCTTGAAATAGAGGAGATAATCGACAAGTATCCCTACGAAATGTCCGGGGGACAGCGCCAGAGGATTGCGGCCGCAAGAGCCATAATAACAAACCCTGCACTTATCCTCGCGGACGAGCCGACCGGCGCGCTCGATTCAAAATCTGCGCGCATGCTGATGGAATGCCTTGAAAACCTCAACAAATCGATGCGTGCAACGATACTCATGGTTACGCACGACGCCTTTACCGCAAGCTACTGCCACAGGATACTGTTCATCAAGGACGGAAAGATATTCAACGAGCTTGTAAGAGGCTCGGATTCTAGAAAGGTTTTCTTCAGCAAGATAATCGACGTCGTAACCCTGCTCGGAGGTGACGCTTCCAATGTACTTTAAGCTGTCGCTCCGCAATGTCCGGAAAAGCTTTTCGGACTATACTCTATACTTTCTCACGCTGACCTTCGGCGTTTGCGTTTTCTATGTGTTTAACTCGATAGAAGCTCAGAAGGCGATGCTGCATATATCGAGATCGGCTTTGGAAATTATGAAGAGTATCACATATGTTATGGACATCGTTTCGGTTTTCGTCTCTTTCATCCTCGGCTTTCTGATAGTTTATGCAAACAGCTTTCTTATCCGCAGGCGCAAAAGAGAGTTCGGAATATATATGACGCTCGGAATGGAAAAGGGAAAGATTTCAAGGCTACTTGTTTCCGAGACAATAATTATAGGAATTTTTTCCCTTGCCGTCGGCCTTTTGGGAGGCGTATTTATCTCCCAGGGGCTGTCGGTTATAACCGCCAAGCTTTTTGAAGTCGATATGAAGGACTATACCTTCATTTTCTCGTTAAGTGCGCTCCTTAAGACGATCCTTTACTTCGGAATAATCTTTGTGATCGCAATAGCGGTAAATACCTTCGCAATTTCAAAGTACAGACTGATAGACCTTATCAACGCCGAAAAGAAAAACGAAAAGCAGAAGCTGAAAAACCCTGTTGTTACCTGGCTGATGTTTATTGCAGCGGTCCTCCTTATAGGCGTCGCTTACAAAATGGTAATGAAAAACGGTATTATGAGGTTTGACAACACGCTGCTCTTCGAATGCATCATGGGCGCGGTCGGAACCTTCCTGCTGTTTGCCTCCCTGTCGGGATTCCTTCTGGATATAATCAAGGCAAACAAGGAGTCGTACTATAAGGGACTTAACATGTTCATTATGCGCCAGATCAATAGCCGTATCAATACCGCCCATATATCGATGTCCTTCATCTGCCTTATGCTTTTTGTCACCATCGGCATATTTTCAACCGGACTAGGGATTACCAGGGTGCTGAACATGGGTTATAAGGACGCAGCGCCCTTTGATATTTCTGTTACGGCGGAAAAGGACGCGGATATAATAAAGGCGCTTGAAGGAAATGGTGTGGATATCAGCGCATATGCGTCGGATGTGCAGCAATATAAGCTGTATCTTCCGGCGGAAAAGACGACGGCGGGAACTATATTCAGTAGCGTAGAGGATGCTCTGCCGGCTGAGAATCTTGAGAAGATAAGGGCTGATATTTATCCGCTTCCGCTTCATCTGATATCCGTATCGGCTTACAACAGGCTACTTGATATCCAGAAAAAGCCGCATGTTGATTTGACCGGAAGTCAGTTCGCCATTTTGAGCCAGTATGTTTGGCAGGATGTCTATCTGCAGGACAGCCTCGAAAGGTATGCAAAGCAGCCAAATAAGCTCACAATAAACGGAAATGCGCTTTCGGTCTATCCCAAGGTACTGTCCGACGGGATAGTGAACAACAGCTACGAGCTGATAACTCTGGTTGTTCCGGATGAGGTGTTAATGAACTGCGAATATGTGAGGACTGTTTTATGCTTCAACTGCAAGGGCGATTCGGTCGCAGTGCAGGACGAATTTATTGAGGCGATCAGTGCCGCTAAATTCGGGTTCGGTTATTCGTACGCATCAAAAAGCGAGATTTTAGCTCAAGCCGGAGGCTCGAAGGCTATAATTTCCTTCATCGGCATATACATCGGAATAATCTTCATCATTACAAGCGCCGCAGTCCTTGCCCTTCAGCAGCTGTCTGAGGCGGCGGACAACAAACGCAGATACACGATACTCAAAAAGATCGGCGCTGACAACAGGCTGCTGAGCAAGGCGATCTTTAAACAGACGGCAATCTACTTCTTCATTCCTCTTGCCGTCGCATGCATACATTCCGTGGTCGGCATAAAGGTGGCGAACGACGCGATAAGGCAGATCGGAAGCCTGAACGCCGGCGCGAATATCCTGATTACTGCAGTTACAATTTTGGCAATTTACGGCGCTTACTTCCTCGCAACCTATGTCGGCAGCCGGAACATCATACTTAAAAACGGAAGCATGTAAGGCGTAGGATACCAGCCCTAAAAACATTCGAGCGGTCATCCTCTCAATTCGGAGATGACCGCTTTTCTTTTGCGAAAAATATGTTATAATACAGAAGAAAAAATAAGAAATGCAGATAACAGAGGTTATTATGGAAAAAAGAGTTCCCGAGCTCGATTATGTTAGAGTGATATCGATGCTCGCAATAATCACGCTGCACGTTACCGGAGCCTACATATTTTCTGCAAGCTCACTAAACCTGGCCGGAATGAATCCGGCTTTCATTTTGAACCAGCTTTCAAGGTTTGCAGTGCCTGCATTTATCGTCTTGTCGGGAGTTTCTCTCGGCTTGGGAAAGCAGAGAGAAACCGCCGGCAAGTTCTATTCGGGCAGGCTTTTAAAAATCGGAATACCATATCTGGTTTGGTACAATATCTATCTTTTCTACGGCGTTTACCGCGGAACAATGAAAATTCCGCAGGGAGTTTTGGGGTATTTGTCCGGCTTTTTAACAGGGAACACCGCACCGCACCTTTATTTTACGGTTGTTATTTTTCAGCTTTATATTTTGTATCCGCTGCTTAAACGGCTTTTAAAGGAGTATAGAATTCTGACGCTTGCGGTGTGCTTTCTGATATCGCTCGTCTTTCAGTGCGGCATATACCTTAACGCGGGCTTCGGGATGCGTTTCTTCCCAGAATTCATAAAGCCTTATGTATGGCTGCTTTTCCCGACATGGATATTCTATTTTGCGCTCGGGGCGGCAGTAACCAAGGAAAAGCTTCTGAAGATAAGCGAAAGGGGACGCGGAATTCTTCCGCTGCTGATTATTCTTACCGCGGTCTTGGGATTTTTCTATGCTTTTATGAGCAAAATGGACAGAACCTTTGAGTTGTCAATAAAGCCGCAGCTATTTATCTACGTTCCGCTTGCGTTTGTTACTTTTTTGGCTCTCGGCTCTTATTTTAAAAGATTCGAGGTTTTAGACAAAGCGGTTCTCTTCCTGTCAAGAAGGTCGCTGACGGTCTATTTCCTTCATGTTCTTATACTCAATATTTATATACAATACGGATGGTTTCGTGCGGGTATGGCGGGAATGCTGCGCCTGCTTATATCCGTCGCGCTGCTCAGTATAGCGGGCGCGTTTGTGATAGACGCTGTCGTATCGGGTCTGTCAAGGCTGTTTCCGAAACGGAAAAGACCGCAGCCCGCGGTTAAGTGAGCTTTTGAGAGAGGCTGGAATAGTTTTGAAAAGGTTCAAATCTGCTAAAGACCCTTTAATACGTCTTCTGGTTTGGGGAGCAATATTGGCTTCCGCAGCCTATGATTGCTTCATCCCGCAGGCCGGCCTGAAGTCCTTTTTGTGCAAGCTGCCGGTTGTTCTTCTCATGCTATGGGTATATTTCGGCTCATGGTATGAGCTGAGAGACAATTATATTTGCTGTAGCCACGGGCCGATTAAGGAAAAAATATATTACAGCAGGATTAGAACCGCTAAGCTGGCTGAAAACAGGGAACCTTCATACGCACTTTCCAAAAACCGGATAGAGATTTGGCAGTATGGCAATAAAAGTTCAAAAAGCGCAACGATGCTTTCGCCTGAAAATCGGGAAGAATTCCTTGAAGAGCTTCAAAACCGTTGCAATAATCTTGAAAAAGATGTAAGGCACATGAGGAAGACGGGATGATCTTTGACCGGGCCGTGTGAAAACACGGACTATACAGCGGCGCGTGCAAATCAAATGGAAAAAAGCCAAAAGCTGTGGTAAAATTAAAATGACTCGAATATTTTAGAGTTGAATTGCCGCCGGATAAAAATCGGTTCCGGACGATAATTTCCTTTACAACATGACGCCATGCAATAACACGATTTGAGGAGCAATATGAATAAAAAATTAAACGTATGCCTTTTAAATGACTCTTTTCCGCCGCTTATAGATGGTGTGGTAAACGCCGTGATCAATTACGCGAATATTATTCAGAACAATTACGGTAGCGCTATTGTCGCGACACCATGGTATCCGAACGTAAAAGATGCCTATTCCTTTCCGGTCCTGCGTTATCGAAGCGTGGACACGACAAGGGCGTTCGGATACCGTACGGGATATCCTTTCAGCGTATCGGCGATTAACAGGGTTAAAGCACACAATATAGATATAATCCATTCGCACTGCCCCGCTATTTCCACATTCTTTGCTAGAACACTGAGGGAGACAATCGACGTCCCTATCGTTTTCACATACCATACGAAGTTTAATTTTGACATTTCAAAATTTATTCCAACGGAACATCTTCAGCAAACTGCCATTAAGGCTATCGTAAACAACGTCACGGCCTGCGACGACGTTTGGGTAGTGAGCGAGGGCGCGGGGGAAAATCTCAGGAGCCTCGGCTATACCGGAGATTATACTGTAATGGTGAACGGGGTTGATCTTCCCAAGGGCAGGGTGTCGGACGAGGAAATAATTTCTGTAAGGAATAAGCATGGACTTGCCGAAGAAACACCTGTATTCCTTTTTATCGGGCGGCTGATGTGGTACAAGGGAATTCGGCTCCTTCTAGACAGCCTGAAAAACCTCAGGGACGGGGGCTTCACGTTCAAAATGGTCTTTGTCGGCGACGGTACGGACAGGGCGGAAATCGTGGAATATACCAAGCGGCTGGGGCTTGAAGAGTACTGCGTTTTTGCCGGAGCCATACGGAACAGGGAGCTGCTGAGAGCGTATTACTGCAGCGCGGATCTGTTCACATTTCCGTCCACATACGATACTAACGGCATCGTCGTGCGCGAGGCCGCAGCCTGTGGTCTTGCGAGTCTGCTGATTAAGGGAAGCTGCGCTGCCGAGGGGATTATCGACGGGCGTAACGGCATACTTGCCGATGAAAATACCGAGGCACTGTCATGGGCGCTTGCGGATGCCTGCAAGGACAGAAAGCGCTTGCGTGAGCTAGGGCAAAACGCCATGAATGAAATTTATATTTCCTGGGACGACTGCGTAGCAAAGGCTGTTGACAGATATTGCGTGGTGCTTGAGAACTATCAGAAGGGCGCCTGCAGAAATCAACCTATAAAATTCGATAAGTTTTTTTCCGCTATGGCCGAGGTGTGTGACGCAATTGCCAAAACGCGCCCTTCTTACAGGGAACGCAGACTATTCAGCATAAAGAAACGCTGAAGAATCATGAACTTAATGGAAAAATAAAATATGAAGATAACAGACCGTGGCGGAGCGTATGCCACGGTCTGATTGTTACTGCATCTGGTATTGGAAGTTTTGCTGTTGCTGCTGTATCACAGCCTGTCTGCCCTTGTCGGTCTGCATGCCGTCGTTTGGGCTCAGAATACAGAGAAGCTGCTCAAGCTCGCCGACATGCTGTCTTTCCTCGTCGGCTATGTGGTGCAGGATCTTTTTCGCCCTTTCGTCTGTGGTTGCCATCGCGTGTGCCTCGTAGCCTATTATCGCTTCAAGCTCCCCCGCTATATCTACGCGTATGGCCTGAATCAGCTCGTCGGCGGACATCATTTTACCAATGTTTGCGACAAAGGGATTTCCCAGTAACGCCATAAAACACATCCTCTCAAAAAGATATAGAATATATTCTGCACGTCGGAGAGGGTTTTATGCGATCACTCAGGGTATTCATATTACCTGAAAAATAAAAAACTTGAGATAATTGGTTTCGGGGACGCTCCATAAAATGGGGTGGTCCGGCGCCTGCTGCCGCGCCTCAATCTGACGGAGCTCAACCGAGGCATCGGCTGCCGCGGCTCTCAGCATTTTGACAAAAAGGCTCTCGTCGATAAAGTGCGAGCAGGAGCAGGTCGCGAGATAGCCGCCTCTCGGCAAAAGCTTCATCGCCCTGTAATTGATTTCCTTATATCCGCGAAGCGCGCCGTCTATGGTTTTTCTTGACTTCGTAAAGGCGGGCGGATCAAGGATGATAAAATCGTAAGGCTTCTTCCCGGACTTTTCAAGCTCGGGGAGAAGGTCAAATATATCTGCGGTAATAAACTCCATCTTGCTTTCAAGGCCGTTTCGTACCGCGTGCTTTTTTGCAGCCTCAACGGCGCTTTCCGATATGTCGACCGCGCAGACATGCTCGGCGCCGCCATTGGCGGCGTTCAACGCGAATGAGCCGGTGTTCGTAAAGCAATCAAGCACCCGCTTTCCAGCTGAGATTTTAGCAACTGCCCTGCGGTTATACTTCTGGTCGAGGAAGAAGCCGGTTTTCTGCCCATTTTCAACGTCGACCTCGTACTCTATGCCGTTTTCGCGTATAGTTGTG
>JAJUHS010000024.1 GCA_029267755.1 Clostridiales bacterium | reverse complement strand
AGTTTTTACTGATTGCATAGTTGGTGTCGATAACGGTGAGGGTCCACCCGTTCCCATTCCGAACACGGAAGTTAAGCTCACTCGTGCCGACAATACTTGGCTGGAGACGGCCCGGGAAGATAGGTAGTCGCCAACACTGATGGAGAGAACAGCAAAAGCTGTTCTCTCTTTTTATATTATTTGTTGAAATAATCAATAATAAGGTATATACTTAAAGTTAAACTGTATTGCAGAGGAATTTTAAGGAATTTCAAAAAAAGGGAGCAGATTATGCGCAACAGCATTCTGGTAAAGGGAGCAAAAGAAAATAATCTTCAAAATATTGATGTCGAAATACCAAGAGACAGCCTCGTAGTTTTTACCGGAATATCTGGAAGCGGCAAGTCTTCTCTTGCTTTTGATACGATTTACGCCGAGGGCCAACGCAGATATGTAGAATCTCTGTCGTCTTATGCACGGCAGTTTTTGGGCCAGATGGAGAAGCCAAATGTAGATTATATTGAAGGCTTGTCGCCCGCAATCTCAATAGACCAAAAGACCACATCTAAAAATCCGCGTTCCACTGTCGGGACCGTAACGGAGATCTATGACTACCTTCGCCTGTTGTGGGCGAATATAGGTGTGCCGCACTGCCCGAAATGCGGCAAGGAAATTAAGCAGCAGACCATTGACCAGATCATAGACCACGTTATGGAGCTGCCTCAGGCGACAAGGATTCAGATTTTAGCGCCTGTTGTTAGAGCCAGAAAGGGAGAGCATCACAAGGTTTTCGATGATGCGCGCAAGAGCGGTTATGTTCGTGTGCGCGTGGACGGAAGCATATACGACCTTTCCGAGGAGATCAGGCTTGACAAGAACATTAAGCACAATATTGAAATAATCGTTGACAGGCTGGTAATAAAGGAAGATATAGTGCGCAGACTAGCCGATTCACTTGAAACAGCCTCGGCGATTTCGGGTGGGCTTGTCGTTATTGATATTGTTGGAGAAGGCAGGGAGTTAATGTTTTCACAGAATTATTCCTGTGAGGACTGCGGCATAAGCATTGAGGAGCTTACGCCACGGATGTTTTCCTTCAATAATCCCTACGGCGCTTGCCCTGCCTGCACCGGTCTCGGATTGCAGCTGCGCGTAGATCCTGATATTATTATACCCAATCCATCGCTTTCGATCGCAGAAGGCGCTATAAACGCAAGCGGCTGGGGAGGGGTAAACGGTGACAGCATCGCCAGAATGTATTATGAGGCGCTCGGAAAACGCTATAAGTTTAAGCTCAATACCCCGATAAAGGATCTAAGTCCAGAGGCACTTGACGCGATACTCTATGGAACAAAGGGGGAGAAGCTGACGCTCAGATACGAGCGCGAACGCGGCGTGGGCACGCTCAGCCAGCCTTTCGAGGGAATTGTTAACAACCTTGAACGCCGCTATCGGGAAACCCAAAGTCCTGCGATGCGCTATGAAATAGAGCAGTGCATGTCGGAGCATCCGTGCCCGGAATGTCACGGCCGCAGGCTTAAAAAGGAGATCCTGGCGGTTACGGTAGGCGGCATAAACATTGCCGATTTTACTGACAAGTCCGTTACGGACGCTCTTAAGTTTATAAATGAGCTTGAGCTTCAAGGCAAAGATGCGTTGGTCGCCGACAGGATTCTGAAGGAAATACGTGAACGACTGCAGTTCCTTCAAAGCGTGGGGCTCGAATACCTTACGCTTTCACGCAAGGCGGGGACGCTTTCCGGAGGAGAAAGCCAGCGCATCAGGCTTGCGACTCAAATAGGCTCTTCGCTAATGGGGGTTCTATATATTCTCGACGAGCCGAGCATAGGCTTGCATCAGCGCGACAACGAAAAGCTGCTTGCGACCTTAAAGCGTCTGCGCGACATCGGCAACACACTGATAGTAGTAGAGCACGACGAGGATACGATGCTGGAGGCCGACTATATCGTAGATATAGGGCCGGGCGCGGGAGTGCACGGCGGCAAAGTCGTGTTTGCGGGAACCGTGGATGAAATCAAAAAATGTGACGAGTCCATCACGGGCCAATATCTCAGCGGCAAAAAAAAGATTCCGGTTCCGGAAACGCGCCGGAAGGGAAATGGAAAAAGCCTTATTGTGCGCGGAGCCGAGGAGAACAACCTTAAAAATATCGACGTTGAGATACCTCTCGGCACCTTTACCTGTGTGACCGGAGTATCGGGAAGCGGAAAATCGTCCCTTGTGAACGGAGTGCTTTACAGCACTCTTGCCGCCGAGCTCAACCGGGTGAAAGTAAAGCCTGGGAAGCACCGCAGCATAGAAGGCATAGAAAATCTTGACAAAGTAATCTGCATAGATCAGAGCCCGATCGGCAGAACTCCGCGCTCCAATCCGGCCACATATACCGGAGTATTCAACGATATACGGGAGCTCTTCGCAATGACACAGGATGCAAAGGCAAGAGGGTACGGGCCGGGCAGATTTTCCTTCAATGTTAAAGGCGGTAGGTGTGAAGCCTGTTCCGGCGACGGACTAATAAAGATCGAAATGCATTTTCTTCCGGATATCTATGTTCCCTGCGAGGTCTGTAAGGGCAAGCGATACAACCGCGAGACTTTGGAGGTAAAGTATAAGGGAAAGGATATCTATGAGGTTCTTAACATGACGGCGGAGGAAGCTCTGGATTTCTTTGAGAATTACCCGAAAATACTTGCTAAGCTCCAGACGCTGAACGACGTAGGGCTGGGATATGTAAGGCTGGGTCAGCCTTCGACGACGCTTTCCGGCGGAGAAGCGCAGAGAGTAAAGCTTGCGACCGAGCTTTCAAAGCGGTCGACCGGCAGCACGATATACGTTCTGGACGAGCCAACGACAGGGCTTCATGTGGCTGATGTGCAGTGCTTAATAGGGGTGCTCAACAGGCTGGTAGATGCCGGAAACACAGTTCTTGTTATCGAACATAATCTGGACATTATCAAGACTGCTGATCATATAATAGACCTTGGACCCGAAGGCGGCGACAACGGCGGAAGAATAATCTGCTGCGGAACTCCCGAGGAAGTGGCCGCCTGCGGGGAGAGCTATACCGGCCTGTTTCTTAAAAAGGTACTGGGGAACCGATGATTAAATCGGCAGCCTGGGGCTGAGCGGATTAATTTCCGACAGTTCGCCAAAAACGTTAATACACAAAGTATTGCATGCATTTTTGAATTTCTCCCGCCCATCCATACAAAGCGATTTAATCAGCGGTTAACTGGGTAAAAAAATTCGACAGAGGTGATATGTTTGCCGTTTGCCTTTCTTGCCGGACAGTCGGCAGCTTCCAAGGCGCTGGTGACCGCAGGGGTCGCAATGCTACCTTTTATTGAGCTTCGGGGCGCAATCCCCATCGGAGTCTCATTTGGACTGAGCGTATGGGTATCAATGCTCATAGCCATAGTTGCAAATTTGATTCCTGTGCCGTTTATTATTGTATTTATTAGGCGTATATTTAATTGGCTCAGCAAAAAAAGCGAATGGTGGAAAAGAATTATCGATAAGAGAACAGAAAAGACTCTTAGATATAAGCATAGGCTCTATAATTCAGTTATAGTAGGTTTGGCAGTTTTTGTTGCGATACCGCTTCCCGGGACCGGTGCCTGGACCGGTGCCCTTCTCGCGGCGCTTCTTGACATACGCCTTAAGTCGGCCTTTCCCGCTATTTCGGCGGGCGTAGTAGTCGCCGGATTTCTTGTTGCGGGAATTACCTACGGATTTACCGCCCTTTTCGGTTAACAAGGGCGCGCCTTCTCGTCATATCATGGTGTGGAGGTGCGATAATGGGAACGTTTTTTGAATTTATTATTACGGTTTTGATATCATTTCTGGTAATCCTTGTGATCTGGCTGATATACGGCAGGCTTATTACACCTGTAAAAGCCGGTAAAGGGGAAAAGCTTTACATTGTGGTTTGCGCCAGCGGGAGCACTCCAGATCTGAGCCAAACGGCAATGGGCGTAAGGTGGCTTGTGAAAAACGGCAGATTGGATACGGATCTGATTATAGCGGACAGCGGCATGGACGCGGAGAGCCGGAAAATGGCAGAAATTATTGCACGGGACTGCAGCGAAATAAAACTTTGCGATTTGAGCGAGCTTGAAGCTTTTCTTGCCAGCGAACGGAGGAATAATGCCTGAAAAAGACTGCAATACGATAAAAGGGACGGTTTCAACGGTAATTTATGAGAACCAGGAAAACGGATACACCGTTCTGAGGCTCGATACGGGCAGCGAGGGCCTTGCAACGGTCGTAGGGTGCCTGCCGTGCGCCACCCCCGGAGAGGAAATGGAACTCGAGGGAAGCTGGGCAAGTCATCCCGCTCACGGCCGGCAGTTCAAGGCGGAGCGCGCCGTAAGGCGGCTTCCCGAGACGGTAACCGCGATATACGAATACCTAGCCTTCGGCGGCGTAAAGGGCATAGGACCGGTTACCGCGAGGCTAATAGTCGAAAGCTTCGGAGTGAAAGCTCTCGATGTCATTGAGGAAGAGCCTGAAAGGCTTACCGAGGTCAGAGGAATAACCGCAAAGAAGGCACAGGAGATCGGGAGGTCATTCCGGCGGCGAGCAGGGCTTAGAAGGCTTATGGAGTTTCTCGTCGGCGAGGGACTTAAGGCTCAGCTTGCAATGCGGCTTTACAGAGTCTATGGCGACGATGCGCTGGCCGCAGTAAAGGATAATCCATATATAATGGTAAATGAATATATAGGCGCGGATTTTTATGATGCGGACACGCTCGCTATAAACCTCGGTTTCGGTGCGGATTCCGTCGAACGCTTACAGGCGGCAGCTCTTTTTGAACTGTCGCATAATCTTAATAACGGGCATATCTTTATCCCGAGGGACAAGCTATGCGAGGCTACAGCAAAGCTTATAGACGTCGACTGCGGTATAGTATCTGAGGCTGTAGACGAGCTGGCGGAGCAGGGGGACATAGTACAGGAGGATATAGCCGGAAAAACGGCAATCTACCTAAGCTCTATTTATTCGGCCGAAACCGAAGTGGCGGAGCGGATATTATATATGGCAGGCACAGGGCCGACAATCCCCTCCGGGCTTGCGGGCCTTATTGAAAAAGCCCAGTCTGACCTTGGGGTGGCACTTTCGGACGGTCAGAGAAGAGCCGTGGAGACCGCGGCCAAAAATCAGGTCGCGGTTCTGACCGGAGGCCCAGGGACGGGAAAGACGACGACGGTCAAGGCGATTTTAAAGCTTTTTAACTATATGGGCCTCAAAACCATGCTTACCGCGCCGACAGGAAGGGCGGCAAAGCGCATGGGCGAGTTATGCTCAGAGGACGCTCAGACAGTGCACAGGCTGCTTGGAGCGGCATTCAACGACGAGCTGGGGATACCCGTATTCCAAAAGTGTGCGGAGGATCCGCTGGATGCCGACGCGGTTATACTTGACGAAGCCTCCATGGTCGACATAGTTCTCATGCAGGCGCTGCTTAATGCAATGAAACCGGAGTGCCGCCTTGTGCTCGTCGGAGACGCAGACCAGCTTCCGTCGGTCGGGCCGGGCAACGTTTTTTCTGATATCATCCGAAGCGGCGCAGTACAAACAATCTGCCTTACCGAGATATTCAGGCAGGCGGCGGAAAGTCGGATCGTGCGTAACGCGCATAGAATAAACGGCGGAGAAATTCCGGATCTGCAAAATGGCGGTGACTTCTTTTTCCTCCAGAGAAACACACCAGAAAAGACAGTGGAGACAATTATCGAGCTTTGCAGGGAGCGGCTCCCCAGGAATATGGGCATAGATTCTTCGCTTATTCAGGTGCTTTCTCCTACCAGACTTTACGAAACCGGAACGGCAAACCTCAACCGTCTGCTGCAGGCGGCTCTGAATCCGCCTGGTGAGAAAAAAAACGAAAAAAGATTCGGAGATTTTTTGTTCCGCGAAGGCGATAAAGTGATGCAAATCAGAAATAATTATGATATAATGTGGAAAAAAGGCGAAGTTTCAGGCGCTGGCATTTTCAACGGTGATGTCGGCAGGATTTTGGCCATCGATAACCAGGAACAGACGGTAACGGTAGATTTTGAAGACAGAGTGGCAATCTACTCCTTTGATATGCTGACGGAGCTTGAACCGGCTTACGCCGTAACGGTTCACAAGGCGCAGGGGAGCGAGTACAAGGCCGTAATTTTTTCCGCGTTTAAGGGTTCCCCGGGGCTGCTTTCAAGACCGCTGCTATATACCGCAGTTACGAGAGCACGCGACCTTTTGATAATTGTCGGAGATAAAGAAGTTATTCGGCAAATGACAGAAAACAACCGCAGACAGAGAAGATACAGCGGACTTAAAATCAGGCTTGAGTCCGGACGTCGGGATTAACTAGGCAGGAGGTGCCTTATGTCCAGAGGATTTTTCTCAAGGCTTTTGGATTTGCTGTTTCCGCCGCGCTGTACCTTTTGCAGACGATTTTTAAAGAAGGACGAAAAGTGCGTCTGCGAGCAATGTGCGAAAACTCTTCCCTACGTCGAAAAGGGTGGCAGAAAGGGCGAGTTTTTCTCCGTCTGCGTATCTCCCCTTTATTATAAGGATCGCGTAAGGTCAGCCATCTTGCGCTTTAAATTCAAAAACGCCACCAACTATACAACATGTTTCGGCAGAATCCTGGCGGACTGTATAAGTAGTGAGCTGAAGGGCAGATACGACTATATCACATGGGTGCCGCTGAGCGAAAAGCGTCTTAAAAAGCGCGGATACGATCAGGCTGCGCTGCTCGCTATGGCTACCGCGCTGGAGCTTGACGACGTTGCGATCGAGATTCTGAGAAAGCCGGTAGACGTGCCGGCGCAATCCGGTATGGGCGCACCGGAAAAGAGAAAGGCTAACGTCAGCGGTGTTTACGAGGTGATCGAACCCGAGATCGTAATGGGCAACCGGATTCTGGTTATTGATGATATTGTCACGACAGGCGCCACCTTGTCGGAATGCGCGAGAGTTCTGCTCATGGCAGGCGCAAAGGAAGTCGTATGCGCAGCGCTGGCAACAACCGAGAGAGATTAAAATACGGAGGATATTATGCTGCTGATTGGAAGAGATATTGGAATAGATCTGGGAACCGCTACCGTTCTCGTTTACGTTAAAGGAAAAGGAATTGTCCTGCGCGAGCCTTCAGTGGTTGCTATGGACCGCAATACGGGCAGGCTGCTTAAGGTCGGTGAGGAAGCGGAAAAAATGCTCGGAAGGACACCGGGCAATATCGTCGCAATCAGACCGCTGCGTCAGGGTGTGATATCGGACTACGAAATGACCGAGCGTATGCTCAAGGAAATGATAAACAAGGTTACAACCTTCAGCCTGGTAAAACCGAGGCTGGTGATATGCGTGCCGAGCGGAATAACGGAGGTCGAGGAGAGAGCGGTAATCGACGCGGGCATACAGGCCGGCGCGAGAAAGGTTTACCTTATTGAAGAGCCTGTTGCCGCGGCCATAGGAGCTGGCATAGACATTACCAAGCCGGACGGACACATGGTCGTGGATATCGGAGGCGGAACGACGGATGTTGCGGTCGTATCTCTTTCGGGTGTAGTCGCGGCACAGTCGATAAAAATAGCGGGTGACTCCTTTGATGAAGCGATAGTAAAGTATATTCGCAAAAAGCACAACGTCCTTATCGGAGAGCGCACCGCCGAGGAGCTTAAAATGACCATCGGCTGCGTATTCCCGAAGCCTGAGGTAACATATATGGAGGTAAAGGGACGCTGCCTTATGACGGGTTTGCCGCGTGTGTTTACCGTAAGCTCGAACGAAATGATAGAGGCTCTCGAGGAGGTCACGGAGAGAGTGCTTGAGGCCATACATTCAGTTCTTGAGAGCACACCGCCCGAACTCGTAGCGGACATCGCTACGAACGGAATCGTTATGACCGGAGGCGGAAGCCTTGTATGGGGCTTTGACAAGCTGGTGGAATCACGTACAAGCATCGAAACTCACGTCGCGGACGACGCCGTTTCCTGCGTTGCATACGGTACAGGCAAGGCTCTTGACTGGCTTAACGATATGCAGGAGGGAACAATAAACATTTCCCGCAGACGCCAGATGAACTGAAATAATAATATGACCGCCGGGTTCAGAAGTTTCTGAATCCGGCGGATTTTTACTTTTCCATACGTTCAAATGCGGTTTCGTACCCCCCGGTGCCATATTGCAGGCAGCGGTTCACACGGGATATCGTAGCCGTTGACGCCCCTGTGATTTCCGCTATATGGTTGAAGGTAGCGCCTTCTCTGAGCAGCTTCGCGACCTCAAGCCTTTGGGAAAATGTTTTAATTTCGTTTATGGTGCAGATATCCTCAAAAAAACGATAGCAGTCCTCAAGGCTTTCAAGAGTCAAAATCGCCCTGAAAAGCTCGTCAGTTTCTGAATTCCGGATCTTGCTGTCATACATGGCGGTGCCTCCCAGTATTTGCTGATACTTTTTGTATTTATGCTAACGTTTTAGCACAATAAAGTCAAGAGGCTTTAAAAAAGATTCCCATGCGCCATGCCGCATGGGAAAAATATTATTGGCTTTGCTGAAAAGTATCACGGACTGATATTTTTCCCAGTACACCGTAAATGCCGTTAATTGCGTCTACGGAAAATGCGGATGACAATTGTGTGGAGCGTGTTATTTCCAGAAGTTCTTCGATCAGCTTGTTCTGGAGGGAAAGCATAAATTCAAGCTTATCCAGACGGCAGTTCAGAAAGGTAAGAATTTGATCGTCCATCAGATGCTCCTTTACAAAAATGAGAGTTTTCATATTATTTTATGCAAAGGACCAAATAAAGGCGTTACGGCGCAGTATATTATTTAACGGTGATGTGACTATTTTCTGCGTATAGTCACATCGCTTCGTATTATGAATATACTGTGTTTATATAGGAAATTTCGGGGGAGGTAGCGCTGTGTGCTCCATATGCGGAATAATTGACTTTGAGGACAGAGAAAAGGTTTCTTCCATGCTCGCGCAGGAAATGGGCGCGGCTATGTCAAATCGAGGCCCAGACCAAAGCGGGGCGTTTGCCGAGGGACCTGTAGCCTTTCACCATAACCGCCTGGCGGTAATAGATGTCGAAAACGGGCGGCAGCCGATGACGAGGAACTTTAGAGGACGGGAGTATACGATAATTTACAACGGGGAGCTTTACAACACTCCCGAGCTTACCGAGGAGCTTAAAAGCTTCGGAGTAATTCTGACTACAAGGTGCGATACGGAGGTCGTTCTATATTCCTATATAGTTTATGGGGAAGAGTGCGCAGAAAGGCTGAACGGGATTTTTGCTTTTGCGGTCTACGATAAGGAAAAGGAAACCGTTTTCTTTGCCCGCGACCGGCTGGGGGTGAAGCCTCTTTTCTATTCGATATCGGGAAGCACGCTGCTTTTTGCTTCGGAAATTAAGGCTCTGCTTAAGCACCCGGAAGTAAAGCCGAAGCTGGACATGGAAGGCCTCTGGCAGCTTATATTCCTGTCTCCTATAAGGCTAACGGGCACTGGGGTGTTCAGGGACATCTCGGAACTCGCCCCAGGATGCGCGGCGACATACAGCAGGGCTGGTTTTTGCGTGAAAAAGTATTGGGAGCTTCGCGCGGAGAATTTTAGCGACACAAGGGAAGATGCAATAGAAAAAACAAGATGGCTTGTGACCGATGCGATACGCCGCCAGCTTGTATCAGATGTTCCGCTCTGTACTCTGCTGTCGGGCGGGGTCGATTCCTCGATTATCTCCGCAGTTTCGGCTGAGGATTATAAACAGCGCGGGATGTGGCTTTCCACCTATTCCTTCGAGTATGAGGGCAATAGGGAGAGCTTCAGGTCTTCGCTGTTCCAGCCTCAGGGCGACGATGAATACGCAGCAGCAATGGCGGAATTTATAGGTTCGGATCACGAAGTAATAACGGTGCCGACAAGGGAAGTCGTCTGCAAGCTCCTTGACGCGACGCTTTCAAGGGATATGCCTGGACAATCGGATATCGATTCCTCGCTTTTGTACTTTTGCGGGGTGATAAAAAAGAGGCATACGGTCGCAATTTCAGGCGAGTGTGCGGACGAGGTTTTCGGGGGTTATCCCTGGTTTTACCGTAAAGAAATGCTCGAAAATCCATTCTTTCCGTGGATTCATGAGCCGATGCTCAGAGCGGGGCTTTTCCGCGACAGCGTGGTCAGAGCCGAGGAAGGGTATAGGTACCTTTCTAGGGAGTACCAGAGAATGAGCGGCGAGTTTCCGAGGCTTGACGGCGACAGCGAAAGCATGCTGCAAAGCCGTAAGGCAACATGGCTTTCGGTAAACCTTTTTATGTCCTCGCTGCTCGAAAGAAAGGACAGAATGAGCATGGCAAGCTCAGTCGAGATCCGCGTGCCCTTCGCAGACCACAGGATACTGGAATATGTTTACAACGTGCCGTGGGAGATAAAGTTCGAGGGCCAGACAGAGAAGGCTCTGCTCCGGAATGCAATGGGTTTCTGCCTTCCGGATATGATACTTCACCGCAAGAAGAGCCCCTATCCCAAGACTCATAATCCCGCGTATGAGGCTATGGTGACAAAGCTGCTAACGGATACGCTGAATTCGGAGGACTCGTGTCTCGCCGCGCTCTGCGACTTGAGGAAGCTTGAAGACTTCCTTTCGCACGACAGCGGTACATGGTTCGGGCAGCTTATGAGCAAGCCGCAGCTCATAGCCTGGCTTTTGCAGCTTGAATATTGGTTCAAAGAGTATAGAGTGGAGCTTGTGACGTGAGATATTTTTAGGCTGAGCCGAGTCTGAATCTGCCATTTGGACATATCAATCTGTACTAAAATACTGTACTTAAGTACAGTAGACAACCACTTAATAAAGATATATATTAATAATAAATGAATTTTTTATTAACATAGATGCGTTTGCTTTCTTATATTGACGGAAAAATAACAAAGATAAAGACTAAAGGAGAATGATAGTGGAAAACTGGGAATTAGGGGAAGAACAAACCATAAAAAAAGAAAATGTGCTGTTCGGATTGGTTGGAGCGCTGCTTGGAACTGTACCGGGAATAATTCTATGGGTTATTGTCGGACAGCTTGGATTTGTGGCGTCAGCCTGCGGTATGATAATTGCGCTGGGTGCAACGCTTGGTTGCTGTATGCTCGGAAAATGTAGCGGCATAAAGGTACTAGTAATCAGCGTGTTGGCAATTCTGCTAGCTACCTTTGCCGCAATATGTCTTAATTATATTATCGCTATCATGAAATATGTACATAGTCCAATTGACCAGTCGATAGAGCTGTTCAAATTAATGCTTGCGAAATCTTCGGAATACCGTCTGGAATTTTTTAAATCAATAGGAATAGGATACTTAATGTCATTTTTGGGAGCTTATGCAACATGCGCCAAATTTATTCCTTCTAAGAACAAGCAGGTTTCCGAATAAGTTACTGTGATCTCGGACGAATAAAGCAGTCCCCCAGTGCCAATTGGGCACTGGGGGATATGACTATATGTCATATTCACCCGCTGCAAATGCTGGGTTCCAATCTCCATAAGGGTCAGGAGAAACAAAATTACCAACCCACGCACTATAAATATTGCTAGCGTGTAATTGATATATGTCTGGTATTATTAGTAGTGCCTTTTATCTGCAAAATGGCCTGACACTATATAAACGATTTTGGACGCATTTCTTTCTCAAGCGGATTAAGAAAGCCTCATTTCAAAATCCTTGTAGCCGAAGTTTTTCACGACGCGGCAGTCGCCGCTTTTGCTGCGTATTACGATGGAGGGCAGGGCCATTCCGTTGAAGGTGTTGTTTTTTACCATCGTGTAGATTGCCATGTCGCCGAAGCAGAGCCGCTTTCCCGGAGCAAGCGGGGTGTCGAAAGAAAAGTCGCCAATAACGTCGCCGGCGAGACAGGTGGGACCTGCAAGGCGGTAGGTGTAGGGCTTTTCACCTGGCAGACCGGAGTCTAAAAGCGGCGGGCGGTAGGGCATTTCGAGAACATCGGGTATATGGCAGGCGGCGGATGTGTCGAGAACGGCGATATCTATTCCGTTTTTTACAGTATCAAGAACCGTGGTCAGCAGAAATCCCGCGTTCAGAGCCACCGCCTCGCCGGGCTCAAGGTATACCTCGAGGCCATACCTTTGCTGAACGCGCTCGATGCAGCGCTCGAGCCTCGCGATATCGTAGCCCTTTCGGGTGATATGGTGGCCGCCGCCGAAGTTAAGCCACTTCATTTTAAAAAGCCAGGGGCCGAACCTTTCTTCGACAGCGTCAAGGGTTTTTTCAAGGGCATCGGAGTCCTGCTCGCAGAGGGTGTGAAAGTGCAGGCCGTCAAGCATATCGGCATACTCCGGCTGCCAGTTTGAAATGGTTACGCCGAGGCGGCTTCCGGGGGAGCAGGGGTCGTATATCTCATGCCCCTCCTGAGTTGAGCACTCGGGGTTTATTCTAAGACCGATGCTTTTTCCGGCGTTACGGGCGGCCTTGCCGAATTTTAAAAGCTGCGAAAAGCTATTGAAAACAATATGGTCGCTGTATTTTAGAATTTCGTCAAACTCGTCCTCGCGGTAAGCGGGGGCGAAGACGTGGCTTTCCTTGCCCATCTTCTCCTTGCCGAGCCGAGCCTCATATAGGCCGCTCGCGGCGGTTCCGGCGAGATAGCGCCCAATAAGCGGATAAAGCGAGAACATTGAAAACGCCTTTTGCGCAAGCAGAATTTTGCATCCTGTACGGCTTTGAACGCCGTGCAGGATGCTTAAATTATTCTCAAGTAAGGCCTCGTCAATCAGATAGCAAGGCGTTCTGAGCTCGTTTTCGCGCATCAGTCCACAAGCTCCGGCGAGAAGCTTTCCTTCCAGGGAAGCCCCCATTTGTTAAGCGCGTCCATAAACGGATCGGGATCAAACTCCTCGATATTATAGACGCCGGCCCTGTTCCAGGTTCCTGTAAGCACCATAGCGGCGCCGATCATAGCGGGAACGCCGGTCGTGTAGGCAACAGCCTGACTGCCGACCTCCCTAAAGCACTCCTCGTGGTCGCAGACGTTGTAAAGGTAATAGGTTTTGTCCTTGCCGTCCTTCTTGCCTCTGAAGATGCAGCCGATATTTGTCTTGCCCTTAGTGCGGGGGCCAAGGCTCGAGGGATCGGGCAGCACAGCCTTCAGGAACTGCAGGGGAACTATCATCTTGCCATCATATTCAATCGGCTCTATGCTCGTCATGCCGACGTTCTCAAGGCATTTCAGGTGCGTAAGGTAGCTTTGCCCGAAGGTCATAAAGAAGCGGATCCGCTTTATACCGGGAATGTTGAGCGCAAGGCTCTCAATTTCCTCATGGTGGAGCAGGTACATATCCTTATTGCCGACTTCGGGGAAGTTGTAAACGCGCTTTATCTCCATCGGCTCAGTTTCTACCCAGTGCCCGTCCTCCCAATAGCTTCCCTTGGCGGTAACCTCGCGGATGTTGATTTCGGGGTTGAAGTTCGTAGCAAAGGGGTAGCCGTGGTCACCGGCGTTGCAGTCCAGAATGTCAATATAGTTGATTTCGTCGAAATGGTGCTTGAGAGCGTAGGCGGAAAAAACGCCGGTCACGCCGGGATCAAAGCCACTGCCGAGAAGAGCGGTGATTCCGGCATTCTCATATCTCTCGCGGTAGGCCCACTGCCACTTGTATTCAAACTTTGCCGTGTCCTCGGGCTCGTAGTTCGCGGTATCAACATAGCTGACCTTGCAGGCGAGGCAGGCGTCCATTATCGTAAGATCCTGATAGGGAAGAGCCAGATTGAGAACGACGCCGGGCTTTTCCCGCTTAATAAGCGCTATAAGCGCATCAACGTTGTTCGCGTCAACTTGTGCGGTCGTTATTTTCGTTTTTGTAGTTCCTTCAAGCTTAGCTTTTATTTCATCGCACTTGGATTTTGTGCGGCTTGCAATGCAGATTTCGTCAAATACCTCGCTGTTCTGGCAGCATTTGTGGATGGCAACGCTGGCGACGCCGCCGCAGCCGATTATAAGAGCCTTTCCCATATCAATATCTCCTTTGTATATAATATCGTTTAAAGAGCCAGCAATAGCTCGCGAAGAAGCTTGCAGGCAAGCGCTGTCGAAGCGCCGCTCTGGTCGAGCGCGGGCGCAAGCTCGTTCAGGTCAGCGGCAACGACGTTAAGCGAAGAGCAAATTGTCAATATGGCGTCAAGCAGATCCTTAAAACCGACGCCGCCGGCCTCGGGCGTGCCTGTGCCCGGAAATGCGGAGGGGTCGAGCACGTCGAGGTCAATCGTCAGGTAAACGGGTTTTCCCATAAGGGCGGAAACCGCTTCTTTTAAACCCTCAAAATTGAACTTGCGGAGCTTTGTGTGCCCCTCGTTCGCCCAGTAAAACTCGCTCCGCTCTCCGGAGCGTATGCCGAACTGGAAAATGCGCCCGTCGCCCATGAGGTCGTGGCAGCGGCGGATGACGCAGGCGTGGGAGAGCCTCGCGCCCAGATAGTCGTCACGCAGGTCTGCGTGCGCATCAAAATGTATGATGTGGAGGTCGGGGTACTTCTTTAACGCCGCGCGGACCGCGCCGAGAGTTACGAGATGCTCTCCGCCAAGCATAACGGGCAGCTTGCCGTCGTCAAGTATAGTCTCCGCGCGTTCCTCTATCTCTACAAGAGCGATGGAGGTATCGCCGAAGCAGAGCTCAAGGTCGCCGCTGTCGAAAACCGAAATATCGGTCAAATCCTTGTCCTGATACGGGCTGTACGTTTCAATGCCATAGCTTTCGCCACGCATTGCGCGCGGGCCGAAGCGGGCGCCGGGGCGGTAGCTGGTCGTCGAATCAAAGGGAGCGCCGAAGATAACGACCTTTGCATCATCATATTCCGCGTCGCAGGCAATAAAGGTTTCTACATTCTTATTCAACATCTCTTAAATATTCCTCCACATAGGTCGGCAGGGCAAAGGAGCCCACATGCAGCTTTGTGTTATAGTATCTGGTCTTTATGCCTAAAAGATTCCATGCAGTGGAATTGAGGTCGCTGACCGGATGGTACTTTTTAGATGCGAAGCCAAAAAGCCAATGTCCCGAGGGGTATGTCGGTATGTGCGCCTGGTATACGCGGCTTATCGGGAAGCTTTCGACTATCCGCTTGTGGGCGCGTTGCATAGCCTCGCGGCTGCTTTCGTAGAAGGGGCTTTCGTGCTGATTTACCATTATGCCGTCTTCTTTCAGCGCTTTAAAGCAATTTCCGTAGAACTCCTTTGTAAAGAGTCCCTCGCCCGGACCGAACGGGTCTGTGGAATCGACGATAATTATGTCGTACTCGTCATTTTTAGTGCGGACGAACTTAAGCCCGTCCTCAAAATAGAGATTAAGCCGCGGGTCATCAAAGCGGCAGGCGGTCTGTGGCAGGTATTTTTTGCATACCTCGACGACAAGCTCGTCAATCTCAACCATGTCAATCCTCTCGATCGCCGGATAACGGCTCAGCTCGCGCACAACGCCGCCGTCTCCCGCGCCGATTACAAGTATCCTTTTCGCGTTCGGATGCACCGCCATCGGGACATGCACAATCATCTCGTGATAGATAAACTCGTCCTTCTCGGTGAGCATCATCAGCCCGTCAAGGGTAAGGAAGCGCCCAAATTCCTTGGACTCAAAGACGTCGATTCGCTGGAACTCGCTCTGACCGCTGAAAAGCTGGCGGTCTGTATTTATCGAAAAATTGACGTCATCGGAATGCTTTTCAGTAAACCAAAGTTCCATATTTCATTCCTCATTCTCTCTCAGTACGTTCAGATACTTTATCTCAAGATCTTCGGGGCCGGTCATCGAGCAGCCCTTTTCCTTGGCGTATCTTATATAATCCAGTATTCTGTCGGTAATCCTCTCGCCAGGGGCGAGAACGGGTATTCCGGGGGGATAGCACATCACAAACTCGCTGCAAACTCTTCCAAGCGTTTTTTCTATCGGCAGCGACTCCTTTTCGGAGTAAAACGCCTCCTGCGGCGTCCTTACGACCTGCGGGTCTATATACTCTTGGTTCATAAGCCCCGCGCTGCTTTTCTTATAGCG
The DNA here is from genome assembly GCA_029267755.1 of Clostridiales bacterium. Lineage (GTDB taxonomy): Bacteria > Bacillota > Clostridia > Oscillospirales > Oscillospiraceae > DUPK01. The sequence continues at coordinate 4,105 of JAJUHS010000024.1, read as the reverse complement.
GCGGCGTATCTCGGAAAGAGCTCCTACAAGGCGCTCCACATCGCGCTGGCGGTCTCCGATCGAAATGTAGGCGAGAATATTGCCGAGGTCTCCGAACTCTATCTGGATATCGTATTCATCTCTGAGAATGTCATAGACCTCTATTCCCGCAAGGCCTATATCGAGAGTGTGCACGCTTAGCTTCGTTTCGTCAAAGTCAAATATGCTGTCACCGTTTACAAGCTCCCTCGAATAGGCGTAATAGTCGCCTATGGCGTTGATTTCGTTTCGGGCATATCTCGCGAGCGACATTACCTGAGCGAATATCTCCTCACCCCTAAGCGCAAGATTTCGCCTTGAAATGTCAAGGCTTGACATCAGAAGGTAGCTCGCGCTCGTGGTTTGGGTAAGGTTAATCACCTGCCTTGCGTATCCCGCGCTTACGCGGGAGCCCAAAAGCAGGAAGCTGCTCTGTGTAAGGCTTCCTCCGGACTTGTGCATGCTCACGGCGGACATATCCGCGCCCGCAGCCATAGCGGAAACCGGCATGTCCTTGCCAAAGTAAAAATGCGTCCCGTGAGCCTCGTCGGCGAGGACGAGCATGCCCTTGCTGTGGGCCAGCCTTACAATCTCGGGCAGGTTTGAGCAGATTCCGTAGTATGTCGGGTTGTTCACAAGAACCGCTGCTGCGTCGGGGTTTTCAAGTATCGCTTTTTCAACCTGGCTTATCTTCATCCCGAGGGAGATGCCGAGCTTCGAGTCGGATTCGGGGTTTATATAAACCGGAACCGCGCCGTTAAGCACCAGAGCGTTTATAACGCTCCGGTGCACGTTCCTCGGAAGTATTATCTTCTGTCCCTTTTTTGTCGCCGAAAGCACCATGCTTTGCACGGCGCTCGTAGTGCCGCCAACCATAAGGAAGGCCTCCGCCGAACCGAAGGCTTCGGCGGCTAGCTCCTCCGCCTGCCTGATTACAGATACCGGATGGCAGAGGTTATCAAGCGGCTTCATGCTGTTTACGTCTATTCCCACACACTTTTCGCCCAGAAAAGCGGTAAGCTCCGGATTGCCCCTGCCGCGCTTGTGTCCCGGCACGTCGAAGGGAACCACCCGCATCGTTTTAAAGCGTTCCAGAGCTTCATATATCGGGGCGTTGGCCTGGGTCAGGCCGCCCTTGATACGGTTCAATACACGTTCCTCCCGCTGAATATCTCAATCATTTCCTTGCGGAGGCTGTTTGTAATCGCAAGGCGCTCCTTGGGAAGCAGCTCATAGACATCCTTGTTGAAAAGGTAGTTTTGAAGATCGATTTCCTTAATCAGCATTTTTGTGTGGAAAAGATTGGTGTCGTAGACGTTTATATCCACAGCGTCATACTTGCGCAGCGTGGCCTCGTCAATGTAATCCTGTATGGACGTTATCCTATGGTCGATGAAAAGCTTCTGCCCGGATACGTTTCTCGTAAAGCCGCGCACACGGTAATCCATGGTAATGATATCACTGTCAAAGCTGCCGATAAGGTAATCGAGTATGCAAAGAGGCGTGATTGTTCCGCAGGTCGCCACATCTATATCCACCCTAAAGGTCGCAATGGAGGTGTCCGGGTGATATTCGGGATAGGTGTGGACGGTGACATGGCTTTTGTCGAGATGTGCGACTATGGTTTCGCCGGCCGGTATCATGCTTTCCTCCGCTATAAGCAGAGTTACGCTGGCGCCTTGCGGATCATAATCCTGACTGGATATGCTCAGCACATGCGCTCCGATCATCTCGGTGACCTTTACGAGAATGCTGGTAAGCCTTTCCGAGTTATACTGTTCGTCTATATAGGCTATATAGTCCTTCTGCTCTCTGGCCGTTTTGGCGTAGCAGACATCGTAAATATTAAAGCTCAGGGACTTTGTCAGGTTGTTGAAGCCATAAAGCTTTATTTTTTCATCAGATTTAATGTTATCCATATTTATGCCAGCTTTCCGTAATATGAAAAAATAAAAATCGCAAGTGCCATGGCAATGCCGCAGCACTCGCGATATAGGTCAAGCTTCGTAACAGGGCGGCCTGAATCCGGACCGACGCCTTTTAAACCGCAGAAGGCTCAAAAGGATGGCGCAAACCCTATTAAAATTCTGGACAGGTTAGAGTCTATAAAGCAAATACTTACTTTTACCACTCTTATTGACCGTTTCACAAGTTGTAGTGCATCGCACACCGGTTATAAAGTAACCAACTTATAAAATTTGAGCTTTTAACTCAATCAATAAGGCAACTAGGTTGCCAATCGGCATTTGACCCGGCTGTCCGTATGGCCTCGACCCGTCTCAGGGTGGTCAAAAATATTTGCTCAAGACTATGGCGTTTCGCTTCTTACAATTTTAGCATATATAATGCGAATGTCAATACAAAAATATGAGGTATCGTGCAGTTTTTGGCTGAAAAGGGCGGTTAATACTTAAAATGCAGGACATTTTCAAAGAAGCCTTCTATTGAGTCCAGGATAAAAGGAAGTTTTAAGCCTGCCGCCTGCATAATCATAAGGGAAGCTCCGATCAGAAATAGAATTATAAATACGGCAAGCTCCTTCCACCATTTCTTCCTGATGGGCGCTCTTATGCCTATAATCGCGAGGCCGGCAAGGATAAATATTTCCGCAAAAATCAAGCCGAGTCACCCCCGGGAGGCGTCTTAGGGAGCTTTCTGGCGGCCGCAGTAATCAGGGTTATTATCGGAAGCACGAAAAGCAGAGCAAATATAACCAATGGGATGGAGTTCGTGGAGTCCTCAGCCAGAGTTACGGAGTTTGCCGCCGTTATCATTATAAGACCGAATACCATAATTGCTACCGGTATTATTATGACTTTGTAGGATTTCAGCTTCAGCAGGGTTTCGAGCGCCAGTAATGCGGCGTAAAACAGAATACAGCACTTATAGAAAGCAACTATCACCAGAAAACTCATAAAAATAAATTCTATCCTAGCGTTTATATTCAAGACTTCCACGAGCCGTACCGTCTGCACCAGCGGAGCCGTCGATATTGAGGCTACATTTCCCAAGACAAGAGTCACCATTAACGCTATGACCAGCATGACGAAAACCCCTAAAGCCAGCCCGATAAAGTAATTTTTCCTTATATTCTTCTTATCCTTTACATAAGGCAATATCATGGAAAAAAAGAAGCTTTCGCCCATATATATAGAAAGTATGGTATTAAAGCTCTGTATAAACTTCTTGGGAGGAATGTCGAAAACGGGCAGCAGGCGGCTTACGTCCATTTTGTTCGTTAAAAGCAGGGAATAGGTAATAATAAAGAATATTATCAAAGGCGAAAGCACAATGCTGACCCTGCTTATCGTTTCGATTCCTTTTTTTGCTATCCATACGCACAACAGAAGCAGGAAAAGCGCGAACACTATGAAGGGGGTTTCCAGCATAAATATATTTGTAAGAAACGCGCTGGGGAATCTCAGGTTTACGGCGCATGCCGGCAGCAGAAAAAGACAGTACACAACCGAAACGACTTTCCCGAGAACCCTGCCGAAAACCCTGTCGTTGATTTGGATGATGTTTTCGTTCGGGAACCTGTCTGATAGCTTGATGTTTATAAGGGCAAAGGGAATATAGATTATGCCTGCAAGAATTACGACAAGCCATTCGTTTCTCGGCGTAAATCCGAAGGTATAGGTCGTTACATAAATTGAACCCAGCATAAAGTTGGACAGCATAAATATAAGCTCCGAACCCGGTATTCTTCCTTTTTCCGAACTCATTTCCATCACCCTTTAGGAAGCGATATGCTTTTGATTTTAGCTGTTCCGAGTATTTTGGCTTCCACGTTTACTTCTACTTTAAGCTCTTTAAACATATCGTCCCATTTCCCTTCGATTTTCTTCCATTTTTTCGGATCTTTCCTATAAACGGCGTTGGCGAAACCGAAAATGTCAGCCTTCATATCCTTGGCTGCTTTGATCGAGGATTCTATTTCGTCCTTGATTTCTGCGTTAAGCTCTTTTTCAAGCTTTTTAAGCTCCTCCGATTTAGCGTGGTTAACATTGTTTCCCTGTCCGCCCAGTCCCGAGTTAACCTTAATGCTGACTTTTATGCTGATATCATCTCCCTTTATTACGGGCTT
>JAJUHS010000088.1 GCA_029267755.1 Clostridiales bacterium | reverse complement strand
GGTATGAGCCAGTACGGTGCGAACATAATGGCCGGAAACGGCTCGACGTTTGATAAAATACTGTCAAATTATTATAAGGGAGTTCAGATTTCCTCATTTTCAGGTGACTTCAAGTCTTGATATAATTCCAGATTTGCGATAAAATACTTCTTATGTATGGGGTCGAGATATTGCCCCGGGAAGGATTTTTTATCACTATGGACTATATGGCCGAATCTTTAAAGCTCCATTATAAATGGGCCGGAAAGCAGGACATCCGCCCAAAAATGACCTTGACCACAAGGGAAGATCTCTCCCTTGCCTATACGCCGGGCGTCGCCGCCCCTTGTCTGGAAATTCAGAAGGACGTCTCAAAAAGCTATGAGCTTACTGGCAGGCATAATCTTGTCGCCGTTGTGACCGACGGTACCGCCGTCCTCGGCCTGGGTGACATCGGCCCGGAAGCCGGCATGCCGGTTATGGAGGGCAAGTGCGTTCTTTTCAAGACCTTCGGAAACGTAGATGCCATACCGCTCTGCATCCGCTCAAAGGACGTAGATGAGATTGTAAACACCGTGGCGCTGCTTGCGGGCAGCTTTGGAGGCATAAACCTCGAGGATATCAGCGCGCCGCGCTGCTTCGAGATCGAACGTAAGCTCAAGGAAAAATGCGATATACCGGTTTTCCACGATGATCAGCACGGCACGGCCGTGGTCGTACTAGCGGCGCTTATGAATGCGCTCAAGCTCACCGGAAAGCGCATGGATGAGATAAGGGTCGTCACCAGCGGTGCGGGAGCAGCCGGTATCGCGATAATTAAGCTTCTTATCGACGCAGGGCTCAGGGATATAATCATGTGCGACCGCAATGGCACAATATACGAGGGCAGGGCCGGCCTCAATTCGGAGAAAGTCGAGATTGCCGCAGTCACAAACCGCACAATGATAAAGGGAAGCCTCGCGGATGCCCTCAAGGGAGCTGACGTCTTTATTGGCGTATCAGCTCCGGACACCGTAACCGAGGAAATGGTGCGCTGCATGGCCCCTTCGCCTATCGTTTTTGCGATGGCCAATCCCGTCCCCGAAATAATGCCCGACAAGGCAATTGCAGCAGGCGCTGCTATCGTAGGAACGGGACGCAGCGACTTCCCTAACCAGATAAACAACGTTCTCGCCTTCCCCGGAATATTCAGGGGTGCTCTCGACGTTCGCGCCTCGGATATAAACGGCGAGATGAAGGTCGCCGCCGCAAAGGCGCTGGCAAAGCTTGTGGAAAAAAACCTCAGCCCCCAGAACCTTCTCCCCGCCGCACTCGATCCGGCCGTCGCACCGGCGGTCGCAAAGGCCGTAGCGGAAGCGGCCAGAGCAACTGGAGTTGCAAGGATATAAGTCTTAAACACAATAACGGCTGCGCAGAGCAGCCGTCGAGCGGCTTGCGCCGCGCCCCCCCGGTCGCGCACGATTTGCGCGGGCTGAGGTATTTTTCCGAGAAGTGAATTCCCGGAAAAAATAGATTTAAATATCCCTGCGAGGGAGTTTTTTGACAGTCTGAAATGTACGCGGAACCGCGTACCTCAGCGTGTCAAAAAACTTGTTTACAGCAAAAAAGCTTCGCAGAATTTCCGCCACGAGGCGGAAACAAAGTCAAATCTGTCATTTCCGGCGGCGTGTACGTCGAAAATGACCTCTCATGACGGGCTCGGCAGAGCGGACGTCATGCAACCCCCTTGTCAAAAAAAGCCCTTTGGGCTTTTTTGACAGTCTTAGGTACGCGGAACCGCGTACCTTTATTTTATTCTCACGCTTCTAAAACTCTCTCCGATTATCTCGGCCGCTACCTTTCCTGCCGTAAGGTTCGTAAGCTCCAAGCAGAACTCCTCTGTTTTTTCTCCCGGAAGCAGCGCCTCGATTTCCACGTTTGCTCTGTAATCTATGTTTCCAAGAACTCCGCCAAAGGATATAATCTCGTTTCTGACACGTTCAAACATAGAATAAGCACAGACCATCTTTAAGATCTTCCACAGCCTCATAACCGAAATACCCGCAGCTTCGAGCGCTAGCGACGCGGTGTGCGAATACGCCCTTACAAGTCCGCCCGTGCCAAGGAGCACTCCGCCGAAATAGCGAGTGACAACACAGCAGACGTTAGTAATCTCCGCAGAGCGAAACACGCCCAACACCGGCAAACCGGATGTGCCCTGCGGCTCCCCGTCGTCCGAATAGCGCATTGCTCCGCCGTCTCTGATTATATAGGCATAGACGTTGTGCGTCGCGTCCCAGTGCTTTTCGCGCATCTCCTTAATTCGGCCAAGCGCCTCCTCCTCGGTATCCGCGGGCCAGACCCTGCCGATAAAGCGCGAGCGCTTTTCGATAAATTCCGCCTCTCCGAAGCCGGATGGCACGAAGTATTCTCCCTTTTCCGCCATCATTCCACCTCGGAAACGAATTCCCTAAGCTTTCCGTAGATTTCAGGCGGACATACGGCTTCAACAAGTATATAGTCCTGAGTGTATTCGGTTTTTTCGACCACGGCTTCCTTATGCAAAAGCTCGAGGATCCCGGCCTTCGAGTATGGCAGCCTGAACGCAAGCCGGCGGTTTCCCCTGCCGACGATGTCATTTATGCGCCGTATCAGCTCGTCCGTACCCTTGCCGGTCAGAGCGGATATAGCGATGCTGTTTTCCCCATGAGGCAGTATATCGCCGGCACACAGGTCAGCCTTATTGTAAACGTCTATCTTCGGCGTCTTTTCCGCGCCAAGCTCGCTTATAAGCCGCTCCACAATCTTCGCCTGAAGCTGCCATTCGGGGTTCGACGCATCTATCACATGCAGCAGCAGGTCGGCGTAACTCAACTCCTCAAGTGTTGCTTTAAAAGCCTCAACAAGGTGGTGCGGAAGCTTCCTGATAAAGCCCACGGTATCCGAAAGCAGAACCTCCTGTGTTTCGCTTATTGCGAAGCGCCTCGTCGTGGTATCGAGCGTATCGAACAGGCGGTTGTTCGCCGGGATATCTGCACCCGTAAGGCAATTTAACAGCGTCGATTTGCCGGCGTTGGTGTATCCTACAAGGGCTACCACAGGCATTTTGTTCTTTTCACGGAGTCTGCGCTGTGTGCCGCGAACCTTTCGCACCGACTCGAGTTCCTCCTCAAGCTTTTGTATCTTCCGCCTTATGTGGCGTCTGTCGGTCTCAAGCTGGGTTTCTCCTGGGCCTCTGGTGCCGATGGGGCTGCTGCCGCCGCTCGCCGTCTGGCGCACGAGGTGCGTCCACATGCCGGTAAGTCTCGGCAGCAGGTATTTGTACTGTGCGAGCTCAACCTGGAGCTTGCCTTCCCTCGTCATCGCCCGCTGAGCAAATATGTCGAGAATAAGCCCGCTCCTGTCGAGAACCTTTACGCCTAGGTCTTCGGAGAGCGCACGCATCTGAGAAGGCGAGAGCTCGTTGTCGAATACGGCGAGAGTACACTTCTCCGCCTCTATAAGTGCCTTCATCTCCTGAACCTTGCCCTCGCCTATAAAGCTGCGCGGGTCAGGCGTAGGCCTGCTCTGCAGCACCATGCCGCAGCATACCCCTCCCGCCGTTTCGAGGAGGGCCTTAAGCTCCTCCATACTGCTCTCGGTAGAGCGCTCATCCTTATCCAGACTATCTGCGGAAAGACCCGCCAGAACAGCCTTTTCATACTCTCGCTTTTCTATTCTGATTCACCAGCCTCGCCAAAGTATTTTCCGATATTATATAACAAACCCGCACTTAAAAAAGTGCGGGTTATCTTGGCTATTAAAGTCCGAATTTTTTGTTGAACTTGTCAACACGTCCGCTTGTGTCAACAAGCTTCTGCTTACCCGTGAAAAAGGGGTGACACTTTGAGCAGATTTCAACCTTAATATCCTTCTTTGTAGAACCAGTTTCTATGACCTCGCCGCACGCGCATTTTATCGTGGTCTTCTGATAGTTGGGATGAATCCCTTCCTTCATTATGTTCACCTCTTTCCAGCTTAAACAAGATTCTATGACAGCGAGTAGCATTTTAGCATAATAATAAGCAAATTGCAACTGTTTTTTCGTTTTTAATTATAAGCCCTAAACTTCCACCGCTTCATCTGTCCTGAAAAAGTATAAAACTCTCTTTCCAACCGGTTTTCCGGTTATACGCTCCATGGCCTTCGCGTATGCTTCAAGCTGGGGTTTGTAGCTTTGTGCTCGCTCCTGTTGATCCAATCTGGTAACATAATCTGTCTTGAAATCTATTACCGTTAACTCACCTTCTTCCTCAATGCAGCAATCGACAACGCCCTGCAATAGTATTTCCTCGTCGCCGCTGTCCGGGAAGTAGTCCGCGGAGGGAATAAGAACCGAAAACTTGAACTCGCGAAGTATTTCCTTTGCCGTAAGCACCCTTTTTCCGAGCTCAGACTCAAAAAACGCAAGTATTTTTCGCGGATCCACCGCCTCTGCCTGTTTTTTCGATACAATCTTCAGCCTTCCGAGCCGATCTATTTCTTCGCTTATGTCTGCGAGAGACGTACACTTTTTATAGTCTATGTACTGCATGACGAGGTGTAGTGCAACGCCGCGCTCAGCGCCGGTTAGCGCTGTTTCCTCCTCTGCAAAGTGCGGGCGGTCAAAGGCTAACTTTCGCGGCAGTTCATTTAGCTTTTCGGCCTCCTCGGCCACCTCCCTGTCGAGGAACCGGCCCTTGATACCCGTTGCGGTGAGCTTTGAGGGCAGCTTAGTAGCCGCCTCGTGGGCGTATCCGAAGCTCAGGCGCCTTGCGATCTCCTCAATAGCCTCTTCAGAAGGTTGGGGTTCGGATCTTGCTTCGTCCTCCCCGACCGTGGTTTCACCCTCCGCGCAGGCTTTAGGAGTAATATGGCGGATGTCCCATAAGCTGTCGCGGCTTTCCTCAAGAGCGCATGTGTCTATACCGTTAAAGGCCGACGACTCTTTGCGGAGCAATGCCGCCAGGATAACCCAGTCCGCCATAGAACCGCATTCGGAAAGTACCTGGGGAGCGACAGGAGCTTTTGCGCCGGGCAGAAGGCGCTCAAAGAGTCTTTCTGTATTCTTTGACGCACAGGTGAAGATCAGCTTTTCCTTCGCCCTAGTCATCGCAACGTAGAGGACACGAAGCTCCTCAGCCAGCATTTCTCCTGTCATTCTTTGTGCGATTGCCATGCGCGGCAGGGTTGTGTACTCTATCCTTCTTTCGAGGTCAAGCCTTTTCGGCCCGACGCCCAGAGCGCTGTGTATCAGAAGCGGCTTTCTTGTATCGTCCTTGTTGAAGCGTTTGCCCGTGTCGGAAATGAACACAACGGGATATTCAAGACCCTTTGACTTATGAATACTCGTGACCGTAACGGCGTTTCCCGAGCAGCCGGAATCTGACGCCGGAGTTTCACCTCCGCGTTCGGAAAACCTTTTGAGCTGGCTTACGAAGCTGAATAATCCCTTGTAGCCCGCGTTTTCGAACTGCACGGCATAGTCGAGCAGAACCATAAGATTTGCCTTTCTCTCGGCTCCGCCGTGCATTGCGCCGAAAATCGAGAGAGCTGATGTTTTGGTGTATACATGCCAGACGAAGGCGTCGCTTCGCATATCCGGCGCGCTCAGCCTTAGCTCACCTAAGAATTCTAGAAAATCCACAAATTTTTTATTTCCCTCAGCGGCCTTGCAAAGCGCCGTATAAAAGTCCGAATCCCTATCGGCCATACGGATCTCGGCAAGCTCGTCCGGAGTAAATCCGAATAGCGGCGAGCGCAGAACAGAAATAAGCGGTACATCCTGCCTCGGATTGTCGACGATCGAAAATAAGGAAAGCATTACGGAGACCTCCGTCCTGCTCCAGAACTCTCTGCCGTTTTCAGTATAATACGGTATGTTCTCGCGGCGCAGAGCCTCGGTGTATATTTCGGCCTTGCCCTTTACGCTCCGAAGCAGTATCGCAATATCCCCATAATTAAGACGTCTTTGCCCGTCCTTGTCCGTGACGTTCATGCCGCTTTCAACCAGCTCTCGGATACGCCTTGCGACGAAAGCCGCCTCGACCTCGGTTTTGTCCTCTTCGTCTTCCTCACTGTCCTTTGTTATCTCAATAAGGTCAAGCTCGAAGGCGGCGTCGGGGTTTTCCGGGAAATCCTTTTTGCCCAAATTCAGGCGCTCGTTCTCGGTATATTCCATTTCGCCGAACTGCCTGGACATTATGTTTGAAAAGACGAAGTTGACAGCGTCCAGCACACTCTGCCGCGATCTGAAGTTGTCCTGCAGAATGATTCTTCGCGGCTGCCCCTCCTGTGCGTTTTCCGCGTCCGGGAAGGCCTCGTACTTTCTTAGAAATATCGTTGGGTCCGCAAGGCGGAAGCGGTAAATCGACTGCTTGACGTCTCCGACCATAAATACGTTTCTTCCGTCCTTTGAAAGCGCGGTAAAAATGATGTCCTGTATCTCGTTTGCGTCCTGATACTCGTCCACCATTATTTCCTCAAAGCGTTCGGACAGCTCCCGTGCCTTTTCGGTTCTTTCGCCGTTTTCATCGGTCAGGAGCTTTATGGCGAGGTGCTCAAGGTCACCGAAGTCGAGCATCTTGCGCCTTGCTTTTTCGGCGGAGTAAGCCTTGTCGAAGTCCAGCGCAAGCGAGAACAGACCTCGCACTGCCGGGAGCACCGCCCTGATATCCTCCAGAAGCTCGCCTGACGCCGAATCAAATATTTCCGAAAATTTCCCCACGGCCTGCCTGCAAAGCTCCCTGACCCTTTTTGCGTCCTCGGATTCGAAGGTCGAATAGCCGCGCAGGGGCTTAAGCTTCGGAAAGGGTATCGGAAGTGCGCATCTAGCCTCATCCCAGCCCTTATTTAGCGCTGCTCTGAACCTCCTCAAAGCGTCAAGCGTCTCGCGAAAGCTGTCATAGTATGCCGCCGCTAGCCTTTCGTCTCTCTCCACGGCGCAAGCCGCCCCTCCGAAGGTCTGGAGCCAGTAATCTGCGTTGAGCATGGCGTTTTCTATTATAACTCGTCCCCATATGGTATCGGAGGCATCTTTCGCATTAGCGCCCGCTTCCAGGGCCTTTAGCTGTTCACCCGCCCACTTTTCGGGATTGGGATGGCTACCCAGCTTCGAATGAAGCTCAAGGACAAGCTGGCTTAGCCTCGAATCGTCACGACCCGCGGCCATCGTATCTGCAAGAAGGGAAAAATCGCCATCGGCGTTCTCGTACCGATCGTCGATTAGATCTTCAATTACTCTTAGCTTCACAATCTCGCTTTCGTCCGGCTCCATTACCCTAAAATCAGGCGAGATGCCGAGAAGCTGCGCGTTTTCCCTGAGTATGCCGCCGCAGAAGGAATGGATGGTCGAGATGGGGGCCTTATAAATCAGCGCCGCCTGACGGCGAAGATGGCGGCTTCCGGGTTCAATTGCAAGGCGCTCGTTTATCTCGTCCATAATTCGCGACCGCAGCTCCGCCGCCGCTGATTTTGTGTAGGTTATTACCAGAAAGCGGTCGATGTCCACAGGGTTTTCGGCGTCCGTCACTCTCGACATGAGCCGCTCAACCAGCACCTTGGTTTTTCCTGAGCCTGCCGCAGCCGCAACGAGCAAAGCGCCGCCGCGGTTTTCTATCGCCGCTTTCTGGCTGGTGGTGTAATTAACAGCGCCCATCTTCTTTGCCCCTCCCCTCGATGTCGTTCCAGACCTCTTCGGCCTTTCTTTTCTTCAAATACCTCTTTTTGTCGGTCTGCTCATCAAAAAGGCAGGCTTCTTTAAAGTCGCAGTAGTCGCACGGCGACATCCCGGCCTTCATAAACGGGTCGGCGGATATGCTGCCGGACCTGATTTCGTCGCCTATGTTTCTCAGCGTCCTTTCGATATGCGCGCCCAGCCGTCCGAGCTGCTCAAGCGTTGCAAGGTTGTCGGCCTTGAGCGTCCCATCCTTTGCAAACTTTACGGGCAGGTACTTTTTTTCTCCATTTTCCATCGCCTCAATAACAGTTTCGTCGTAAAGAAGAAGTCCGCTGCGCATAAGGCTTTTGCTCCTTGCCGTTCGTATCTCCTCGTCCGTTGCGCTTCTGGGGAGGCTCAAAAACACGTCCCTTGCCGGAGCGTACAGCACTCCCGCGGGTACTATCTCGTGCCCGTAAAGCTCCGCGCCGTGCTTTTCAAGCGTAAAAAGGTAAATCAGCATCTGTATGCCCATACCGTACCATACATCGGATAGGTCAAAGGATTTCTTTCCGGTTTTGTAGTCTATTACCCTCAGATAAAGCTTGCCGTCGTGCAGCCAGCCGTCAACGCGGTCTACGATCCCCCCAACCGTGATATCCATGCCGCCGCCCGAAACGGAAGCCGCCGGCATCTCCCCTCCGCCGAACTCAAGTTCGAAGCTCAGCGGTACAAATTCCGAGCACCTCAGCTCGTCGGTCATATCGTCTATAATGCTGTAAACGTCCTTAACGAGACGGCTGAACAGGTATTTGAAGCGCCCGCTCTTTTCCTCCATGCCGCCGAGCCGATCATTGATGTATTTATCTATGTACTTCGCCGTAAGCCTATGGTTCTCCGCCTTTTCGGCGGTTTTGAGCGTACCTCTCTCGCGCAGCTCGCCTATCACATTTTCAAGCACATAATGCAGGAATGTACCTATCTCAGGGGCGTCCAGACCTGCCTTTATCCTCGGCTTGGCCCTCAGCCCGTACTGAACAAAATATGAGAACTTGCAGGAATAGAACCTGTCGACGCGAGAAGCGGAGAGCCGGAGCTTTCTGCCGTAAATCCCCTCGACCGAGGACTCTGCGAGCGAACCTCTCGAAGTGACCGCCTTTGACAGTATCCTTTCAAGCCGCGCTTTTTTGTTTATGTCCCTTTCAAAATACGCCCTCGCAGCCTTAGCCGCCGGAAGGCCCGAACCAGATACCGCTAGCTCGAAGCAGGGAGCCTCCGCGGCTGTTCTGAACGACTCGCCAAAAGCGCCCTCATCGGTTACGGTAATCCCCAGCAGCGACTGTATACGCCCGACTATGTAGGAAGGTCGCTTTTTCGCCCCGCCGGACATTTTGGGATAAGTCAGCATAAGCCGCTTTACGGGCATCGTCATGCAGGCGTACATTGTCTGCATCTCTCTGAGAATACGGTCCTCTGTGCCTCCGGTGATTTCAAAGCCCAGCTCCAGGAGTCTCTCTCTTTCCGAATCGGTCAGTATGCCTCTGCCGTCGGCTATCATTGGGAGGGCGTCGTCGGCCGCGCCGAGGACAATCAGGCACTTAATATTGCCGCTCCTCATCCTCGTCATGTCCCCCGCCATTACAGCGTCAAGC
>JAJUHS010000056.1 GCA_029267755.1 Clostridiales bacterium | reverse complement strand
GTAAGGGGGCCGAGCGCGGGGAATATGCACTGCACGTCAACGACGATAAGCTCGACGGCTCCAGTGAGAATTGCGCCCTCCTGCTGGAGGAAGTTGCCGGCCATCTTGACGCCGTGGCGCATTGTGATCTCGTTCGCGGTGCAGCAGAGTCCCGCAATGTTTATGCCGTGGGCTCCTTTGGACTTTGCGTACTCAATCAGGTCGGACTGGTTGGAAGCGGCAACGATCATTTCAGACATCGCAGGGTCATGCCCATGGATAATGATGTTGACCATGTTTTTGTCAAGAACACCGAGGTCAGCCTCTGTTTCCTTCGGCGTGGGAGTTCCGAACAGAATGTCCGAGAACTCGGTACCCATCATTGAGCCGCCCCAGCCGTCGCTTAGACCGGTACGCATACCCTGCATTACGAGCGCCTCAGCGTCCGCAGTGCAGCCCATGTGTGTCATGTGCATAACGGTGGCTATCTCGCGGTCTATGGCGCGCGGCATGATATCAAGCTCTTTCCAGACCTTTTTGCGTTCGTCGGTCGCTCTCTCGGCGAACTTCAGTGTGCCGAAGGGCTTGCCATACTCCATAAGGCCTGTCTCTGCCACTTCGTGGGCGATATCGTAGATATCTCTGCCTTCTGTTGCGATGCCCCACTCCTTGGCGATACCTAAGAGCTTTGCCTCGTCCTTTACAATATAATTTCCGTCCTTCGAGGAAACATGCAGAACATGCGCAATCTCACGGCCGTGGTCAGAGTGAGCGGCGGTTCCGCCCGCAAGGAAGCGGACGTAGTTTCTGGCGGCAATCGCGTGGGCATCTGCGCCGCATATGCCTCTTGATGCCTTGGGCGTAATGCGGCAGGGACCCATCGAGCAGATTCGGCAGCAAATACCGTCTTCACCGAATTTACACTGAGGGGTCTGATTCTTCTTTCTGTCTTCCCAAGTCTCGGCGCCGGCTTTTACAGCGAGCTCTCTGAGAATTTGGGCGTTCTGTTCCATTTGCTCTATCGTTGTAAAATTCATACACTCTATATCCTCTCTGTGCAAGGGTTTATATATTTGGAACGCAGGATAATAAAATAAAAACGCCTGAGCACATAATAGTGGGGATTTCATCCCCCCTAGGGGTATTATAACATAACCATATAAAATATTTATGATAATTTTATGCCACTTTTGTACTATGTTTTCGTATTCGATAAAATTGGAGCGATTTGATAGCCATAAATATTTTTTTGGTTGCTATAAATTATATGAATATACCCAAAGTTTTACGGAACAAGAAGTGTCCGCCATGCATAGTACAATCAGTCTGGAAAATATACTGTTGTTAGCCGGAATTTGCAGGCTTGTTAGGGAGGAATGGAGAATGCAGTGCAGAATAACCGATTTGAGGTGCAAGGAAGTTATAAATGTTTGCGACGGAAACAGGCTCGGCTTTGTAGACGATGTTCTGCTGGAGATACCCTCGGGCTGTATTTGTGCGATAATTGTGTTCGGACAGGGCAAGTGCCTGGGCCTTTTCGGGCATGAGGACGACTATGTAATCCCATGGGACTGCATAGTCAAAATAGGAGACGACGTCATTTTGGCGGAGGTTAAGAACGAACACCGGAGGGAGCATAAGTTTAAATGAGATTTACGCCTATGCGGCGACGCGTCCGATGGGAAAACGGAAAGGCACAACCTGATACTATGGACAGGCGTGCGCTTTTTGAAATGTAAAAAAATTATTATATAAAATGTGTATTATAAATTATAAAAAGCAGAGTTATTTTTTTTGATTAATTTTGTGGCTTATGGGAAAAAAAGTGCAGTTATTTTATCATAATTATGTCGGCGGAAGTAAAAAATACTTGAAATAGAAGGCACAATGTGCTAAAATACCAGCGCATTACACACGGAGGCGGACAAAGGGCCCTGTGCCGAAAGGTTGGCCCGGAGAATGAGGACTCCGGAGGGTATGAACTAAAAAGGAGGATAAAATATGGCAAACGTAGTATCAATGAAGCAGCTTCTGGAGGCCGGCGTACACTTCGGCCATCAGACAAGAAGATGGAACCCGAAAATGGCGCCCTACATTTATATGGAGCGCAACGGAATTTACATCATCGACCTGCAGAAGACCGTAAAGAAGCTCGAGGAGGCTTACAGCTTTATCCGTCAGATCACCGAGAACGGACAGAGCGTCCTTTTCGTCGGAACAAAGAAGCAGGCTCAGGACGCCATTCGCGAAGAAGCGGAACGTGTGGGCATGTATTATGTCAACGCACGCTGGCTCGGCGGAATGCTGACAAACTTCAAAACCATGAGAACGAGAATAGACCGCCTCGCACAGCTTTGCAAGATGCGCGAGGACGGCACCTTCGATATGCTTCCCAAGAAGGAAGTCATAAAGCTCAACAACGAAATCGCAAAGCTTGAGAAGTATCTCGGCGGCGTCAAGGATATGAAGAAGCTCCCCGGCGCACTGTTCATTATTGACCCGCGCAAGGAAAGAAACGCTATCGCCGAGGCGAGGAAGCTCAATATTCCGATCGTCGCGATCGTCGATACCAACTGC
Source organism: Clostridiales bacterium (assembly GCA_029267755.1). Taxonomy (GTDB): domain Bacteria; phylum Bacillota; class Clostridia; order Oscillospirales; family Oscillospiraceae; genus DUPK01. The sequence goes on along the minus strand of JAJUHS010000056.1, from coordinate 9,635 downwards.
GACCCGGATGAGATCGACTACATCATCCCGGGCAATGACGACGCTATCCGCGCGATCAAGCTTATTTCCCAGACAATGGCGAATGCCGTGCTCGAGGGCAGACAGGGCGTGGATGCGGCTCCCGTCGAAGCCGAGCAAGAGGAAGCTCCAGCCGAAGAGGTCACAGAGGAATAATAAAAATTAAATAACTACCGATAGAGGAGGATATATAATATAATGGCATTCACAGCTAAAGATGTTCAGACGCTCCGCGAAATGACCGGAGTTGGCATGATGGATTGCAAAAAGGCTCTTACAGCCTCCGACGGAGATATGGAAAAAGCGGTCGAGTGGCTCAGGGAAAAGGGTCTTGCCGCTTCTCAGAAGAAGGCTTCCCGCATAGCAGCGGAAGGAATGGCTTACGCCGCGGTTTACGACGGAGTGGGCGTTGTGGTTGAAGTCAACGCGGAAACTGATTTCGTCGGCAAGAATGAGAAGTTCATTGATTTCGTAAAGGGAGTAGCCGAAACAGTGGCAAAGGGAAATCCTGCCGACGTACCGGCCCTTTTGGAAATGAAGTATAATGGTTCTGCTTTTACAGTCGCTCAGCAGCAGCAGGATATGGTTCTGGTCATCGGCGAAAACATCCAGATTCGCCGCTTCGCCCGCTTCGACACCGGTGTATCCGTTCCATATATCCACGCCGGCGGCAAGATCGGCGTACTGGTTAATCTCGAGGTATCAGCCGGTCTGGAGGATAAGGTCGTGGAGCTCGGCAAGGACCTTGCAATGCAGATCGCCGCTCTTAATCCCGCTTTCATCGATAAGAGCCAGGTCGACCAGGCCACTCTCGACAAGGAGAGAGAGATTCTGCTCGCTCAGGCGAAGAACGATCCTAAGAACGCCAATAAGCCGGATGCGATTATCGCCAAGATGGTCGAAGGCCGTGTCGGCAAGTATTATAAGGAAAACTGCCTTATGCAGCAGGAATTCGTAAAGGACAACACCGTGTCTGTCGAGCAGCATGTTGCGGCCGTAGCAAAGCAGCTCGGCGGTTCCATAGTCTTGAAGAACGCTGTTCGCTTCGAAAAGGGCGAAGGTATTGAGAAGAAGGAAGAGAACTTCGCTGAAGAAATCGCCAAAATGGTAAAGTAAATAAAATATTCAAGACGCAGGAAGGACCAAACTTCCTGCGTCTTGTCATAATTATTTGATTTTTGTGCAAATACTCTTTTCAACTCGACCAAAATATATTAAAATATCATAGATATAAAATAATGGAGGGCTTTTGACATGGGAAGTGAAAAACCCAAGTACAGGCGCGTTCTGCTCAAGCTAAGCGGCGAGGCGCTTGCGGGAGAGAACAAGACAGGCTTAAACTTTGACGTGTTAAAAAATATATGCGCGGTAATTAAAAAATGCGTGGACGCAAGAGTGGAAATCGGCATAGTCGTCGGAGGCGGAAACTTTTGGCGCGGCGTCAAGGACGGCGGTAATCTTGAACGCTCGAGAGCGGACCATATGGGCATGATGGCGACGGTTATGAACGCCCTCGCGCTTGCCGACGTTCTTGAACAGTTCGATGTTCCCGTAAGAGTGCAGACGGCGCTGGAAATCAGGGCCGTAGCCGAGCCTTATATAAGGCTGAAGGCTATCAAGCACCTTGAACGCGGCAGAGTCGTCATATTCGGATGCGGCACAGGCTGCCCCTATTTTTCGACCGATACGGCTGCGGTTTTGCGCGCCGCCGAAATAGATGCCGATGTGATACTGCTTGCAAAGAATGTCGACGGAGTATACAGTGCGGATCCGAACAAGGAACCCGACGCGGTAAAATACGATTCGATCACATATGACGAGGTTCTTGCCCAGCATTTGTCCGTAATGGATTCCACCGCGACATCGCTCTCCATGGACAACGATATTCCCGTTATTCTATTTGCGCTTAAGGATCCCGAAAACATATACAAGGTCATCATGGGAGAAAAGGTCGGCACAATGGTAACGCAGCAGTAAATTTATTTCTGGTTTTAATATTTTACAGGAGGATAAAATAATATGAGCACAGAGTATGCCGAATATACCGGAAAAATGAAAAAAACGATTGAAGCCGTGGCAAATCAATTTGCATCTGTCCGCGCAGGAAGGGCAAACGCCGCAGTTTTGGATCAGATTACGGTTGAATACTACGGTGTGCCCACGCCCATCCAACAGGTCGCGTCTATTTCATCGCCCGACCCAAGAACTCTGATAATCCAGCCCTGGGACGCGAGCTGCCTGAAGCTTATTGAAAAAGCAATACAGATCAGCGAACTCGGCATCAACCCACAGAACGACGGAAAGGTAATTCGCCTTGTATTCCCCCAGCTTACAGAGGAGCGCCGCAAGGAGCTTGTAAAGCAGGTCCACAAGTATTCCGAGGAAGGAAAGATTGCCATACGCAATGTCCGGAGAATCGCTATGGAGGATTATAAGGAGCTTAAGAAAAAATCCGAAATAACCGAGGACGACCTCAAGACCTGTGAAAAGGATCTCCAAAAATTGACCGACGACTATATAAAGGAGCTTGAAGCTCTGACTGCAAAAAAGGAAAAGGAACTCTACGAGATTTAATGGAAGTGTTAAGATGAAAATCCTTCGGAAAAAGGCGGGGGCGGCGGATAATCTCCGCATTCCCCGCCATATTGCCATCATAATGGACGGTAACGGCAGATGGGCTAAAAAGCGCGGTATGCCGAGAACCGCGGGGCACGCGGTCGGGGCCGAAACCTTCCGTAAAATCGCCACATACTGTAAAAATATCGGGGTTGATTACCTAACCGTATACGCATTCTCAACGGAAAACTGGAAACGTCCGGCGGAAGAGGTCGCCGCGATTATGTCTCTGCTTGAAAAGTATCTTAACGAAGCAATTGAAAAAATGGAGAAGGACAAAATACGCCTGTACATCATGGGCAATATGACTCCGCTTTCACCAAAAATAAAGGAACTTGCCGCACATACGGCTGCTATTTCCGAAAAGCTCAGCGGTTTTCAGGTCAACCTCTGCCTTAATTACGGGGGCAGAGACGAGATAGTCAGGGCGGCAAAGCGCTATGCCGAGGAATACAAAAACGGCGGTGCGCCGGAGCTTACGGAGGAGAGCTTCGAGCGGTATCTTTACTCAAATGGTATTCCGGATCCCGATCTCGTTATCCGTCCCAGCGGCGAAATGCGGCTTTCAAACTTCCTGATATGGCAGTCAGCCTATTCTGAGCTTTACTTTACCGATGCGTTGTGGCCGGACTTTGACGAGAAGGAGCTTGACCGCGCCATTACGGCGTTTAACAGGCGCGAAAGGCGGTTCGGCGGCATATGAGCCGTGATCGAACCCAAATAAAAAGCTTTGAAAGGAAGGTTTTCCTCTATGGCAAGTAACAGGATTGGGCGCACAAACGACGATATCCGGCGTGTGCTCGCAAATCTCCTGCGAAATATTAAGGATCCAAGAGTGGCAAAAAGCATGATAAGCATTACGGATGTAAAAACCACGAGCGATCTCCGCTATGCCCAGGTATTTATCAGCGCATTGAACGCTGAGAACGAAAAGGAGCTCATGAAGGGGCTGAAATCCGCTTCGGGCTACCTGCGGCACGAGTTGGGGTCGATTCTTGATCTGCGTTATACTCCCGAGCTTCAGTTCCATCTTGACAAGTCGATAGAACAGGGAGCGCATATATCCAAGATTTTAAATTCACTTGACATCCCCAAGGAGGATGAAGAAAATGGACTCAGCATTGCCAAAGATAACGTCTATGACGACAGATGAGGCTTCAAAGTGGCTTAAGGAGAGGGACAATTTTCTGATCTTAACTCACATTCGCCCGGACGGGGACACTTTGGGGAGCGCGTGCGCCCTCTGCAACGCACTGAGGGAAGACGGAAAAACAGCATTTGTTCTCCGCAACAACCAGGTTACCCGGCGGTATACGGACTATACTGCACCTTATTGGGCCGAGGATTTTGAGCCCGAATATGTGATTTCTGCAGATATAGCCTCCGAGGGCCTTTTTACCCCAAACGCAGAGAAATACAAGGGGAAAATTGATCTCGCCATCGACCATCATCCGTCCAACACGGGTTTTGCGAAAAATACGCTTCTCGACCCTGAAAGCGCATCCTGCGGCGAAACTGTTTATGAGCTTTTGAAGCATATGTTCGGTGCAATCAGCAAAGAAACGGCGACGCTTCTCTTTATTGCGGTAACCACCGACACCGGCTGCTTCAGATACGGCAATACAACCGCAAGAACCTTAAGAGTCGCATCGGAGCTTATTGAGGCGGGAGCCCCCGGGGCCGAGTTGAATAAGAGGCTTTTCCGCACCAAGACGCAGGCAAGGGTCAATCTCGAATCGGAGATATTGAACAATCTTGAGTATGGCAGAGATGGGAAAATAGCGACCGTAGTCGTCACTCAGGAAATGATAAAGAAGACCGGCGCTGATGAGGATGACATGGAGGACATAGCCGCCATTCACGGCCAGATAGAGGGCGTTGTTGTCAGCATTACCATACGCGAGCAGGAGGATTTTACCTCGAAGATATCTGTGCGTACGAGCAAGCTCGTAGACGCAGGCGCGATATGCGCGAAGCTGGGCGGCGGTGGACATGCGATGGCGGCCGGAGTCAATCTGAACTGCGGCGTGTGGGAAGCCAGGGAAAAAATACTAAAAGCCGTGGACGAAGTGTGGAAATGAACGGAATAATCGTAATAGACAAGCCCTCGGGATGGACATCTCATGACGTGATAGGAAAGCTAAGGCGGCTGCTAGGTGAAAAAAGAATAGGGCACAGCGGAACGCTGGATCCGATGGCAACCGGCGTTCTGCCTGTTTTTGTCGGCAGAGCGACAAGGGCGGTGGAGTTTTTAGATGGAGCCGATAAGGAATACCTTGCGGGACTCAGGCTGGGAGTTTCCACAGATACGCAGGACATAACGGGAACTGTGCTAAGGGAGCAGCCGCAGAGCGTTACGCAGTCCGAGCTTGAGGCGGTACTCCAGCGCTTCCGGGGGCCGATTTTGCAGCTTCCTCCGATGTATTCGGCGGTCAAAATCGGTGGAAAAAAGCTTTACGAGCTTGCGAGAAAAGGCGTCGAAGCAGAAAGAAAACCGAGGAATATAACTATACATGAGCTGACGATAGAGGGCTTTGAGGATGGAGAATTCATACTGCGTGTAGTCTGCTCCAAGGGCACTTACATTCGAACACTGTGCAGCGACATAGGCGACGCTCTGGGCTGCGGAGGCACGCTTTCAAGCCTAAGGCGCACAAGGGCGGGAGAGTTTACCGATAAAGACGCCGTTACAATTGAGGAAGTTGAAAAGGCGTCGTGTGAGGGGAGAGCAGAGTTGTTTTTAAGACCGGTAGAAAGCCTCTTTTACTCTTATCCCAGGCTTGATTTAAATCCTGCGCAGGAGAGAAGATGCCGCAACGGGGCAGATTTTGAAGCTAAAGGCGTTTCTGCGGGCGTTTACAGGGCCTACGGCTCGTCGGGAGGCTTCATCGCACTCGGAAGCGTATCTCCGGGCGGCGTTTTTTCGACTACAAAGAGTTTTTTTGAGGTGGAGAAGAAATGACAGATAAAAAACGGGTTGTGGCGCTCGGCTTCTTTGACGGCATACATATCGGTCATGCCGCCCTTATCAGCAAGGCAAAGGAGATAGCTGCAAAACAGGGCGCCATACCTGCCGTCCTCACCTTCGACAGACACCCGGACGAGCTTATAAAGGGAGTAAACGTGCCGCTTATAAACTCACCCTTTGACAGGCGGGATATAATCAGGCGCATGTTCGGCGTTAGGGAAGTTATCTTTATACATTTCGATGAAAAAATGATGAAGATGCCATGGGAGGAATTCATTGACCGCCTCGTGGAGGATTTCAGCGTCGCCGGACTTGTCGCCGGCTATGATTTTCGCTTTGGGTATAAGGGAGAGGGCAACGGCGAACGCCTCCTAGAGAAAAGCCGTAAGCTAGGAATCGAATGTGAAATAGTGCCGAGGGTTGAGCTTGACGGCGTTACCGTAAGCTCGACGCTTATAAGGGGGCTCCTTGCCGAGGGGAAGATCGAGCAGGCAAACAGGTTCCTCGGTCATCCGCACGTTCTTACCGATACTGTCTGCCACGGACATAAGTTCGGGACATCAATGGGCTTTCCGACGATAAACATGCGCTTTACCGAAGGAGTGGTCGTACCCCCGTTCGGAGTTTACGCGACGAAGGTTCATATCCAGGGAGAGAAAAGGACGCGTACTGCCGTTACCAATATCGGCGTCCGTCCGACGCTCGGCGAAAGCCTTGACGTTTCGACGGAGAGCTTTATACTTGATTATTCCGGAGACCTTTACGGAAAGCAGGTTCGCCTCGAATTTTACAAAATGCTGAGAGCAGAGAAGAAATTCGGAGGCATAGACGATTTGAAGGCGCAGATAAGCCGGGATATAGCCGCAACAAGAGAATACTTCAGGAAATAAGCTTCAGGACCACCCGCGTTTTCGGGTGGTCCTGATTTATATTGCGAATAGAAGCTTAACGGCTTTTTCCAAATCTTCGGGTTTCATGGAAGCGTAGCCAAGTAAAAAAGCTTCATTTCCGGAGCCTTCAAAATAGTAGTCACGCAGCCGGTTTATGCGGATGTTTTCGCGCCCCGCGTTTTCGGCAATTTTCGACGCGAGTTCAGGCGGCGTTTCGACGATCAGATGCAGCCCCGCATTCTCGCCGTAGATTTTGAGGCTTCCGGCGCAGGGAAGCGAGTGCAGAGCGGAGGCGAGAATGTCGCGCCGCTTTTTATATATGTTCTTGACACGGTTCAGATGGCGGCTTAGATGCCCCCCGTCGATAAAGCGGCAGAGAGTATGCTGGTCGAAGCGTGAAACGGTCGAAGAATAGCGTCCATATTTCTCAAAAAAGCGCTCCATAAGCTCATAGGGCAGTACCATGTAGGCGATCCTTATCGACGGTGCAAGTATGCGCGAAAATGTACTCATATAAATCACACGCCCGAGGCTATCTATGCCCTGTATCGACGGTATGGGCTTCCCAATGAAGTTGAACTCGCTGTTGTAGTCGTCCTCAATGATAAAACGCCCGGCGCATTCTCCTGCCCAGCGCAGGATTTCGGCGCGCCGACCTATCGGCATGACAATGCCGGTGGGGAACTGGTGAGAGGGGGTTATATAGGCGGCGCCGGCTCCGCTTTCGCGGAGAGCATTGGGACTTAGCCCCTCTTTGTCAAGCGGGATGTATTTTATATCGCGTCCGCTGTTTTTGATAACCGAAACCGATTTCGGATAGCCGGGGTTTTCCACAGCGAACGAAATGCCCTCATCAAGCAGACCACAGATGATTGTCAGCAGATATTCTATTCCGGCACCGATAACGATCTGGTCGGGGCTGCAGTTGACGCCGCGAAACTCATGGAGGTACTTGGCGAGGCTTTCGCGTATCGCACCGTCGCCTCGCCCGTCGCCTGATAGAAGAAGCTCCGGACTCTGATATACGACCTCGCGGTTAAGCTTCGCCCAGGTTTTAAACGGGAAGGATTCAATATCAACGACGTTGGTGCTGAAATCATAGCGAAAACTAAAATCGTTTTTCTTTGGTATGGTTTCATACCTGACGTTGGGAGGCAGAATAAGATCCGATATATTGCAGACGTAATAGCCGCTGCGGGGCTTAGAGTAGACATATCCCTCCTGAACAAGCATGGAGTATGCCGTCTCGACCGTGTTCTGGCTTATGTGAAGATGAGATGCTATCGCCTTTTTGGATGGGAGCTTCTCGCCTTTTTTCAGACGGCCGCTTTTTATTTCACCGGAAATATAGAGATAAAGCTGCTCGTATAAAGGGCATCCCATAGACTTATTCAATTCGAAAGTAAAGTTGTTCACCGCATCTAACCCCTTCGAAATTATGCAAAAATACTGTTCATATGGTATCACCTTGCCGCATTTTTAACAAGTATTTTTTTGGCAAAGGAACTGGAACTTTGAATTTATATTTTAATGCCAATTCGAAGAGTTTTTACAATAAATGGCAATCGCTGCACTAAATAGCTATTTTAGGACGGCGCAAAATGACCGTTTTCTTCGGCCCTCGGAAATATAATTAAATCATTATATGCGGTGCGCAGAAATAGTATTCGCATGCGACGACGGAGGGAAGTTGAATTATGCTGGAGCAAATGAAAAGGGGAGTGGACAGGCTTCGCGGCGACCTGACCGGAAACGGCGCGGTTACTCTCCGGCGCCCGATTGTGGTAAAGGGAACCGAGTGCCTTGTCAGGTTTGCTTTAAGTGCGTTGCTTGCCGGGGCAAGGGTATTCGGAGGCTATGCGCCGTTCGGTGTTGCCGTGACGGCCTCATCCGGCGGCGGAATAGAAGGACTGTTTTCGCTTCTTGGAGCAATAAGCGGATACTTTGCATTTGTCACTTTTGATCAGGCAATAAAATATGCTGCAATATCCGTTCTGATATATGCGATCGCATTTGCGTTCCGGGGCACGAAAGTGTTCGAAATGGAATGGGTTATGCCTATTTCGGCGGCATTTTTGGCTGCGTGTGTGGGTATGATATACGCCGCGCGCGAAGGATGGACGATGCTTTCAACCGCCATGTATTTTACGGAAACTATTCTCATCGGCGGCGGGGCGTATTTTTACAAAATCGCCCTTGCACCATGGGGCAGGGTGAGAAGGAGCGGGGATGGCGCCGAGCTCCGCCACACGATAAGCATATTGATTCTGGTGGCGAGCGGTCTTATCACCCTGCAGAGAATTGAAATATCGCATACGATTTCGGTAGGCAGGGCGATTGCTGCATTCATTATTCTGACCGCCGCATACAGAGGCGGAATGGCGGCTGGAGCCGAAACGGGAGTAGCGCTTGGACTGGCTATGGATATAGCATCGGGCGGTATTCCACTTTTTAGCATGCTTTATGCCTTTTCAGGACTCATTTCGGGAATTTTCCAAAAGCAGGGAAAGCTTCTGTTCGTTTTGGGATTTATTGCGGCGGATGCGGTGGCCGTACTCTGGGCCTGGAGCTATATATCGAACATAGGGGCATTATACGAAACCTTTATTGCAACAGTTATATTTATGCTTATACCCTCGAAAAAGCTTGCGGCGTGGGGTGCGATATTTTTCTCCGGAAGCGGGGGCGAAACTCTCGAGGGCGCGCGGACATACATGGCCGCAAGGCTGGAGAGAGCGTCCGCCGCATTTCGCGAGCTCTATGAAACCATGAAGATAACCTTCGAAAGCGGGGAAAACGATAATGATATCGGAACTGTATTCGACAACGCCGCCGACAAGGTATGCAGGAAGTGCAAACGGTCTACGGAATGCTGGAACAGGGATTACATGACTACCGCCAACGCTCTTAACGACGCCGTGCCAAAGATGATGCGGCGCAGCAAGCTGGAGAAGGAGGACTTCCCGGCCTACTTTCTCAACAGATGCCTAAGGCCGGACCAGTTTACGATGGCCGTAAATGACGAGCTGAAAACGGTGCTCTACAGAAGGCAGTACAGGTCAAGGCTAAGGGAGAATCAGTCGATTCTTTATGGACAGTACAACGAGCTGGCAACGGTGCTGAAGGGCGTTTCGGATGAGCTC
>JAJUHS010000007.1 GCA_029267755.1 Clostridiales bacterium | reverse complement strand
GGATAAGGTGTACAAAGCCTTCAATACGGAAAATGCTACCGTGATGGCAGTTTTTTTTGACTCCTCCACCTCTGATGATGTGACTATGAACGCTATCCGTGAAATTCGTTCCATCGCCGGAAATCAATGCTTTGTATCCGGTATGTCTGCGCTGGTCACCGACCTGAAAGACCTGTGTGAGCAGGAGGAGCCTGTCTATGTAGCTCTTGCAGTGGCCTGTGCCTGCATTGCCATGATGCTTTTGCTGGACGGCTGGCTGGTTCCGCTCGTATTTCTTGCCAGTATCGGAATTGCGATTATTATAAATCTGGGCAGCAATTTCTTCCTCGGAGAAATCTCTTATATTACAAAAGCTCTGTCAGCCGTACTGCAGTTGGCCGTTACCATGGACTACTCCATTTTCCTTTGGCACAGCTACAATGAACATCTGACCAAAACTGATGACCATAAGAGCGCAATGGCAACGGCCATCCATGAGACATTTACTTCAGTTGTCGGCAGCTCCATGACTACTATCGCAGGCTTCATCGCCCTGTGCTTTATGTCCTTCACCATGGGCCGTGATCTCGGTATAGTAATGGCTAAGGGCGTGCTGCTTGGTGTCATTGGATGTGTGACGATTCTTCCGTCCATGATATTGCTGCTGGATAAGCCCTTGCAAAGGACCAAACACCGTTCCCTCATTCCGGATATGGGCAGTTTTGCAAAGAAAGTCTGCAAGGTTTTTCCCATATTTCTCGTGCTGTTTGCGCTGCTTGTTGCGCCTGCTTACTATGGCTATGAAAGGACCAATGATGAGGTCTATTACGATATGGGCAAGTGTTTGCCAAAGGATATGGAGTATGTCATTGCCAACAGCAAGCTTTCGGAAGAATTCGATATTGCGTCCACCCACATGCTATTGGTCAGAGCCGACCTGCCAACCCGTGATGTGCGGGATATGATTGGACAAATGGAGAAGGTGGATGGCGTTAAATATGTAGTGAGCCTTGAAAACGCCGTCGGACCTTTGGTGCCTGAGGAAATTCTGCCTGATTCCATCCGGTCTATTCTGAAATCCGACAAGTGGGAGCTTATGCTCATTAATTCCGAGTATAAAGCGGCCAGCGATGCGGTCGGCAATCAAATAGATGAACTTAATAGAATCCTAAAGAAATATGATGCTTCCGGTATGCTTATCGGAGAGGCTTCCTGTATGAAGGATATGATCCGGACGACAAATCACGATTTTCAGGTGGTCAATGCCGTGTCCATCCTCGCCATATTTGTCATCATCGCTTTGGTGGAGCAAAGCATCTCGCTGCCGTTTATTTTGATTGCTGTCATAGAGCTTGCCATCTTTATCAATCTTGGATTACCTCATTATCTCGGACAATCGCTTCCCTTTATCGCTCCAATCTGCATCAGTACGATTCAGCTTGGCGCCACCGTGGATTACGCCATACTGATGACCACCCGGTACAAGGCGGAACGCATGGCAGGGAAAAATAAAAAGAACGCCGTCATAACGGCGCTTCGAGTATCCACTCCATCTGTCATTGTTAGCGGGACGGGACTGTTTGCCGCCACATTTGGTGTAGCTCTTTACTCTAATATCGACATTGTCGGCTCCATGTGCATGCTTATGGCCCGCGGCGCGATTATCAGCGTTGTTATGGTGCTGTTTGCCCTGCCCGCCCTGCTGATTTTGTGCGACGGGATCATTTGCCGAACCACGAAGGGTATGAATCAAATTTATAGAAAAGTTGGCCAGGAGGTTATATTATGAAAAAGAATCGTATAATTGCTATTGCGTTGGCGCTGGCACTTGTCTCGACCGCAGCAGGCGTTACAGCTTTTGCCACAGCAGGCAATGCGGAGAAAAAAGAAGAATCAGGCCGTAGCATTACGGCTGCAAAAAGTACAAACATGACGGCAGTCAAGGATGAGACGGTATATGTGATTGCGAATACTGACGGCAGCGCAAAAAAAATAATCGTCAGCAATCAATTTGAGAACACCTCATTAAATACTGCGGAGAGCAACGTCAAAGGTATGTCAGATGTGGAGAACGTCAAGGGAGATGATTGCTGGCTGGGTACGACGGAAAAGAACTTGCCCGTGGAGATGCGTATCAAATATACCTTGGATGGCAAAACCGTCACCGCTAACGAACTGGCCGGAAAAAGCGGTCATGTGACCATTCGTTTCGATTATGAAAACAAGCAGTATGAAATGGTCAATGTTGGCGGAAAACAGGAAAAAATTTATGTTCCATTTGCTGTGCTGACCGGCGCAGTGCTGAACAGTGACCGCTTCAGCAATATCGCGGTTTCAAACGGCAAGCAAATCAGCGATGGAGACAAGACTGCCTTAATTGGTCTGGCTTTTCCCGGATTGCAGGAAGACCTGGGAATAGATGCAAACACATTGGAAATTCCCGATTATGTTGAGATCAGCGCGGACGTTAAAGATTTTGAGCTTGATACTACGTTGACCATAATTACTAATTCGGTTTTCAATAATCTCGACTCAAGCAAGCTGGATAATCTGGATTTTGGAGAGCTATCCGGCAGGTTAACAGAACTGACAAATGCAATGAATCAGCTTATGGACGGTTCCTCGAAGCTTTACGACGGACTATGCACCTTGGCAGAGAAGTCTGTTGAACTTTCTGGCGGCATGAACCAGCTTTCAAACGGACTCAATGAGCTGGAAAATCACAACACAGAGCTGAACAGCGGAGCAAAACAGGTGTTTAATTCACTGCTTTCTACAGCCGATACCCAGCTTGCTGCATCCGGTCTGAAACTGCCAGCCTTGACAATTGAAAACTATTCCGGGGTACTTAACGATGTGCTCAGTCAGATGGACAGCGCAGGTACCTACGCTGAAAATGCTGCCCGCCAGCAGGTGGAACAGGCGGTTCGTGCAAAGAAGTCTACTGTAAGCGATGCAGTGAAGAAAGCTGTGGAGCAGGAGGTAACTCAGAAGGTCACGGAAACAGTACGGCAGACTGCCTGGCAGCAGGTGCTGGCATCAAAGAACCTCACCCAGGAAACCTATGAAGCTGGAGTTGCCTCCGGTGCAATCTCTGAAGCGCAAAGTTCAGCATTAAAGGCAGCCTTAAAACAGCAGATGTCCTCGGCGGCAATTCAGTCGAAAATTGAGGATACCGTCAAAGCGCAAATGAATTCAAATGAAGTTGCTGCAATCATAGATGCGAAAACCGAGGAACAGCTTCAGCTTCTTATAAATCAGAACATGGCGTCAGCTGATGTGCAGGAAAAAATTATGGCTGCAACAAAACAAGCCTCGGAAGGGGCGGTCAAAATCCGGGCGCTTAAACAGCAGCTTGACAGCTACAACGCCTTTTATTCCGGGCTGACATCTTATACTGCAGGCGTTGCCTCCGCAGCATGCGGCGCTTCCAAAATCCAGAGCAACATGCCCGCCCTGATCGACGGAATCACGCAGCTTCGTGACGGTGCAATGCAGCTTTCGGATGGCTTGAAAGAACTCAACGAAAAGGGAATTCAGAAGCTCGTTAACTCTTTCAATGGTGATCTGGGTAATCTTGCGGAAAGAGTGGAGGCAACGGCCGACGTTTCTAAACACTATTGCAGCTTCACGGGCCTTTCCGACGGTATGGAGGGTAATGTAAAATTTATTTACCGCACAGAGACCATTGAATAAAAGGCGGCCGATCTTGCCGAAAATGATCATCGCAAACCTGCTCAAACGCATCGAAGCAGGGATAGACTATGACATCAGACCTGTTGCGGTTCAACATTGATTGCGACTGTACCTGAAACGAAGTCAAAGCCTCCGGCTTAGCCGGAGGCTTCAGACTGTCAAAAAAACTCCTTCGCAGGGATATTTAAATCTATTTTTCCGGGAATTCACTTCTCGGAAAAATACCTCAGCCCGCGCAAATCGTGCGCGACCGGGGGCTTGATTAGCTCTAGAGGGGATTTGTGCTGACACAACCTTAAGGCTTTCTGCTTTCCTGGTCTATCGCTTTAAGCGGTATATCTCCCAAATTCAGGTCCTTCGAGGTCCTTAGCCCGTAAAATGGTTTGTACTCGAAGCCGGGGGCGGAAATGACGAGGTCAAAAACTCCGACAGGCAAGTCGTTGAACCAAAAGTCACCGTATTCGTCAGTTGCAGCCTTCCAAAGCTTGCCGCCGCAGTTTAAGAGGCATGTCGCGCCTATAATGACTTCTTTTTCCACGGGGTCGTAAACCGTTCCGGCGATGAACCGGCCGGGGATATTACGGTAATACACCTTGGGATGAAGACCGGTTTCGGGCATCAGAACGTCGGCGCCCTCAATAAAATCGGAAAGCTCGCTCTCCTCTCCAAAGCGAAGGGCCTCGGTGGGGCAGGCTTCAACACAGCGGGGAGCTTTGAATCCGTTGTCCAGAAGGTGGGCGCAGCCGGTGCACTTCTGGCTGATTTTAAGCTTTTGGTTAAAATAGATTACACCGTAGGGACAGGCTTCCTTGCACTTTAAGCAGCCCTTGCATTTTTCCGGTGAGATTATTACAAGCCCGTCCTCTCGGCGGGAAATCGCGCCGTTTGGGCAGGCCTCCATGCAGGAAGCCTTCTCGCAGTGATTGCAGAGCTTGGGGATATAGTGAATCCGCAGCTTAGGCATGGAGCCGCAGACGTTTTCCTGAACCTTGATCCAAAACTGCCCGATTTCGGGTTGGGGAGCGGCATAGGGCCGCCAGTCGTTACCTGCGTGCTCGTCCTTGCAGGCGAGCTGGCAGTTGAAGCAGCCGCTGCAGCGGGCAACGTCGATTATAAAAGCTTTAGCCATTTTCCTCATCTCCAATCAGCCAGCCGTCAAGGCATACTCCGGCGGCGTAGTCTACTTTCCGGGCAAAGGCCTCCGGATAATCCCTCCGCCACGCGGCCATCTCCTCGTCCGTGACCTTCTGAACCTCGACAAGGAAACCGCTGACGGCCATTCCAGTGGAGTTCTTTGAAGTCATCGATGTGGGTGTAATGGAGTTAATGCAACCGCCCCTGTCCAAAACTCCAGGAATGATTGGGTCAAGCCTCGAGCCGTGGTCGACATAGCAGGTGCAGGGGATAAGACGCTCGGTGACATAGGCGCCGCATAGCACGGTCCCGCGCTCGTTAAACACCTTGACGATATCGCCGTGCTTTATTCCTCGAGCTTCGGCTTCGCTTGTGTGCATCCAGACCGGCTCGTACTGGTAACCGTCGGCCGCCCTGATCTTCATGGTTTCGACTTCACGGTTCCAGATGATGTCGTCACACTGCGCGTGCATTCTCCAGCGCCCGTGGTTCGACATGCACAGCAGAGGGTATTTTTTCGCCCTTTCGCTAGAAAGCCTTTCGTCGTGGCTTTCGCTCTTTTCTATCCATTTCGGAACGGGCGGGCGCTCAGGGTCGCCCGGCATATGCTTTTCTATCGCCGTCGACGAGAACTCAAGCAGTCCTGTCGGCGTCGACAGGGGATTTGCCTTGGGATTCTTGTAGAACTCGTAAAGACCTGCCGGAAGCTCCTGCGCGTCCGGCTTGCAGGGAACGACGAAGATTTTCCGATTCTTGAATTCTTCCCAGGACATATGCTCTTCGCAGCCGGAAGCGGCATAGAAAAAGCGGACTCTGTCCTCCTCCGTAAGATTGCCCGTATAAGCGCGGAGGTATTCCGGGCCGAGCTTCTCCGCAACGCGCGCACAGACGTCGAAATCCGAAACCGACTCTCCCACCGGCGGGCAGCATGGGCGCTCGAGATACACGGAAACGAACCCGCCTGAGCTAAGGTCGTTGCCGATGTCCGAAATCTCATGCTTTGTGGCGACGGGGAAAATAATGTCTGCAAAGTAGCAGTCGTTTTCAAGCCAGGGGTGCTGGGCTACGATGCACTCTATTTCAGGGCTTCGCATCGCCTCTATCGTCAGGTTGCCGTTATTCCAGCAGGTCACCTGACAGGGGGCGTCCGTCCACATCATGTGAACACGGGAAAGTCCCGGGCGAGGGTAGACAATTTTTTCAAACTGGTATTCGGATGTCGGCTTGCGGTAATTGTTCTTGTCCGGCACCTGGCTGCTGCTAAAGCACTGGAGGCCGTACCATTCCGCATGGCCTTCCAGAATTGCCTTGTGAATAAGCGTTCTAGGAATAAACTGCTTCGGTGCCGGAAGCTGCTCAAATAAATCTATAAGCTGCGGAGCTCTTTCCTTTTGCGCGTCGGAAAGTACGAAGCGCTTCATATTTATATCCGGAGAAACGTCCCCGTCGACAGGGCGGAGCGCGTCGCATATATGAGGAACAGCAGGGACAAACTGCCCCTGATAAGGTACGGGGAAATCCCGGTTCCAGAGGTTCCACTCTATCATCTTTGCCTGATGCACACCGGGCTTCCCGAGCCCGCGCATGGCGAGCAGCATTACCTCTAGCCTCGCGGGTTCCGTCGAATAAGGGCCCCTTATATAGCAGCCGCCGTTTCCGTGAATAATGCTGGCGGTCTTTTTGGCCCAATCTCTTGCGAGCGCCTTTATGGTCCATTCCGCCACTCCGCATTTTTCGGAGGCCCAGGCGGGAGTTTTCGGCACACCGTCCTCGCGCCCGAGGACGTAGTCCTCAAATTTATCGAAGCCGTAAGCGTGGGAGGCTATATATTCCTTGTCATAAGTGCCTTCGGTTATCCAGATATAGGCTATTGCAAGCTGAAGGGCCGCGTCTGTGTTCGGGAGTATGGGTATCCATTTATCCGCGTGTACCGCGGCGCCATAGTTAAGATCCGGGCAGATAAATACGCTTTTCAGACCTATCTCGCTGAGCCAGTAGCATAGCCTGCTGGGCATATGGCTGACCACGCCGAGAGGCGTGGTTTCCGGATCACAGCCCCAGAAGAGGAGAAGGTCCGAATTTTTGGCAATATCCGGGTATAGGTTTGCCTGCGGAGCCATCTCTCCGACCGGTTCGCAGCCCCAGACGTGCTTTGCACCCCAGAACCAGCCCTCCCAGCTGTCGGCGTTGCGCATCTGAAGCGTGTAGCCGCCCATCAGTGAAAGCAGACGGTTCGGGCAGCCGTGACTGGGGGAAACGTTTTTCCCCTCTCCGTGCATATCGGCCTGGCATAAGACGGCCTCCGGACCGTAGGTGTCGCGGATCCTCACAAGCTCGTCCGCAACTATCTGCGCGGCCTCGTCCCATGAAATCCGGACAAATTTGCTTTTGCCGCGGTTTTGCGGGTTCCGCTCGCCCTTCGGATCCCAGTCGACGCGTTTGAGCGGCCAGCGCACGCGGTTGGGTGAGTAGACTCTGGATTTGTATCCCAGCCCGAAAGGAGTAATGGTTACCTTTTCTGGGGCGGCAAAGGTTTTGCCCCTAGCCTCTATTTTCCACGGGTTGCAGTTTTTTTCTATATGCTCTCTGTCATAATAATACGGCCTGATGCGAATCATTTCGCCGTTCTTGGAATCCACGAGACAGGGAGCTCCGCTTTCCGGCCCCATAAGACTGAAGCTTACGATGTTAGTTTCGTCGGGTCTGAATTTATCGTTCATGCAGTCACCCCTTTTTGTTACCTATAATTATATAAAAATTGAGCCTAAAAGGAAACCAATTTTTTATATTACCGATAACAGCCAATAGGTTGTTATCGGTAAACTATACTGCACAAAAATAGTGTTTATAAAGGGATTGACATTGGTATTATTCCATGGTTTAGAATTAATACAAAACGGCTTCACATAATAACTGCGGCTGGATGAATAGACGTGTTCCGTCATTTCTGCCGCGTGAAGATCAAAAAAATCAACAGGAGGGAGATATATGGCTGAAAAGATCACCCACAGCATTTGTGTCGGCGGTCCGATCAGGATACACACCGAAGACGGCGTAATCAGGCGCGTAAGGCCTCTTGTATTTGACGAGACCGACCCTAAGCCATGGAAGATTGAGGCTAGAGGAAGGACCTTCAGCCCGCCCAAAAATACCACGGTATCACTTGTAGCGCTTCAGGAAAAGGACAGGGTTTACTCTTACGACCGCCTTAAGTATCCGATGATCCGTGAGGACTTTGTGGAGACGCCGGACGGCAAAAACCGCAATACAGAAAACAGGGGCAAGTCCGGATACCGCCGCGCAACCTGGGACGAGGCGCTTGACCTCATAGCAAGGGAGACTAAGCGCATCCAGAAAACCTACGGCAAGGAGTCGGTGACGGCGATAACCAGCTCTCACCACAGCTGGGGGCTTCTCGGTTATAAGCTTTCATGCTTCAAGCGGTTCTTCAATATGCTCGGATACACCCGCATAATGGACAATCCCGACTCTTGGGAAGGCTTCCACTGGGGCGCTCCGCACACCTACGGCTATTGGTGGCGTCTTGGCGGCCCGGAACCCTTTGATCTGCTCGAGGACGCTTTGAAAAATGTCGAGACCATGATTATGTGGTCGCATGACCCGGATACTACCCGCGGCGGCTATGCGGCAAACGAAAGCGCGATCTGGCGCCACTGGCTCAAGGAGCTGGGAGTACAGTTTATCTACATCGACCCGTTCAACAACTTCTCAAGCGTAAAGAACGGCGACAAGTGGATAGGACCCCGCATGGGCACGGACGCGGCGCTTGCGGAAGCCATCGCTTATGTATGGCTGACCGAGGGCACATACGATAAGGAATATATCGAAAAGCATGCTCACCGCTTTGACGAGTGGGCTGATCATATACTTGGTAAAGGCGTCGACAGAACTCCGAAGACCCCGAAATGGGCGGAGGAAATTACCGGCGTCAAGGCGGCCGACATTAAGGCAATAGCCCGCCGCTGGGCGTCCACAAAGACCATGGGCGGCTCGGGAATGCGCGGCGGTTTCGGCGGAGTATGCCGCACCGCAAACGGTACCGAATTTGCGAGAATTATGGTTCAGCTTTTCGCGATGCAGGGTATGGGCAAGCCCGGCCAGAACATGTGGACCGGCACCACGGGCGCGCCTATGGACTATAATTTCTGGTTCGGCGGATATTCAGACCCGAAAAGCTCAATAGCTTCGGCTCCGGTTGCCGACTATACGCCGGTAAACGAGGTGCAGCAGGTGCTGTACCGCACCAATTTGCCAGAGGCCATTCTTGAGGGCCACTACGAGTGGTATGGAGAGGGATTCTGCGGCGGTTCGCTGGAGCAGCAGTTCACCGAGCACGTCTATCCGCTGCCCGGCTGCAACAGGGTGCATATGTTCTACCGTTACGGCGGCAGCTTCTTCGGAACTATGCTCGATACAAACAAGTGGGCTAAAATGTACAAGAGTCCGGAGCTCGAGTTCGTCGTCAACCAGGACATACACTTCAATCCCGAGGGACGCTTTGCGGACGTTATACTGCCCGCCTGCACAAACCTCGAACGATATGATATAGGTGAGTTCTGCAACTCCGGAAACTCCGGATACCAAAGCCACAGCCAGACCGGCAACAACTGGCAGGTAGTCGTATTCCAGGATAAGGCGATAGAGCCGCTTTGGGAATCCCGTTCGGACTACTGGATATTCTCCCAGCTCGCGGAACGCCTCGGCTTCGGCGAGAAGTTCACCGAGGGGCGCGACGAGCTTGCGTGGTGCAAGCGCTTCTGGGAATTCAGCGATCTCAGCAAGAGAATAAGCTGGGAAGACTTTATGAAGAAGGGTTACTATGTTGCGGGCGTACCCGAAAACTGGGAGCGCCACTACGGCTTCCGCTGGTTTGCGGAGGGTTATCCCTGCGACACCCCGAACCACAAGCCCTGTCAGGAGGAAGGAAAGCTCGGCACTCTTACGGGCAAGTTCGAGTTCGTTTCGGAAAGCCTTCTGAAGTACGCTCCTGACGATGAGGTGCGTACTCCCATAGCCTCTTATAAGCATAGCTGGGAGGGCCATAAATCGCTGCTGGCCCATCGCTTCCCCTATGCGCTAATATCCCCGCATCCGAGATTTGACTACCACACTCACCATCAGCAGCATAACAAATGGCTTTGGGAAATCCCGGAGAACCGCAAGGTCGTAAACGGAAACCCCTATCAGGTCATTCGCATAAACCCGATAGTAGCCGAGAAAAAAGGCATTTCCGAGGGAGATATAATCCGGGTTTACAATGACCGCGGCTCCATACTGGGGATCGCGCGCATAACAAATCGCGTAAAACCCGAAACCATACACTGCTACGCGTCTTCCGGAATATACAATCCCGTGGTTTACGGCGAGATTTCCGCCGACAAGGGCGGCTGCACGAACCTTCTTACACCGAGTCAGCTCATGGGCCGCAAGGTGCCGGGAATGGTTCCCAATACGACCCTCGTGGAAGTTGAAAAATTCGAGGTGCCCGCTGAATACGGACAGGGATTTGAAAAAATTTTAGAGGGGGTCAAGTAGGATGAGATACGGTATTGCCATCGATTCCGCACGCTGCATGGCCTGCTACAACTGCTTCATGGCATGCAAGGACGAACACTGCGGATATTCCTCAAAATATTCGGTTGCCGAGCCTCATATGGGCCAGTTCTGGATGAACATTGTCGAATGGGAGCGCGGCGACAGGCCAGGCAATATAAAAGTTGCGACTGTACCCACGCCCTGTTCGCACTGCCAGGATCCCGCCTGCATGAAAGCAGCGAAAAACGGTGCGGTATATAAAAGACCGGACGGAATCGTCATCATAGACCCCGTCAAGGCGAAGGGACAGAAGGAAATAGCAGATTCTTGCCCGATAGGAGCAATTTACTGGAACGAAGAGGAGCAGGTCGCGCAGAAGTGCACCATGTGCGCAGAGCTGCTTGAAGAAGGCTATAAGGTCCCGCGCTGCGTGGAAGCCTGCCCAAACCAGGCGCTCATCTTCGGCGACCTTGACGATCCCAACAGCGAGGTTTCAAAGAAAATAGCGGCCGGAAAGGTGACACAGCTCAAGGGCCTTGAGGGACAGGAAACAAACGTCGTACACCTGAACATCCCGGGCATCTTCCTTGCGGGAACCGTGTATTTGCCGGAGGATGAAGTGGCTATCGGGGCAAAAGTCACTTTGAAATGCGAAAGCTGCGGCAAGGTCTTTGAAACCGTTACAAACTGGGCCGGCGACTGGGAGGTCGATAACCTGCCCAAGGACAAGAAGTTTGACATTACCATTGAGATGAAGGGATATAGGAGCGTAAAGCTGTCGGCAGTGACGGATAAGGATCACTTTGTCGAAGAGACCATTCTTTGCCCAATATTGTAATTTATTCAATCTGCGCGCGGGCTTTCGGTCTGCGCGCAGACGAACACGAAGGAGAATTTTATGCGTGAAGTAGTTATAGTCGAGGCCTGCAGGACGGCTGTGGGAACGCTTGGCGGAACGCTTAAGGATGTTTCGGCCGTCGAGCTCGCCAGAACCGTCATCAAGGGCATTATCGACAGAAGCGGCATAGACCCAAAAAAAATCGACGAAGTGGTTATGGGCCACTGCCGCCAGTCGTCTGATAATCCGAATATCGCGAGGCTCGCCGCCCTCTACTGCGGAATACCGGAGGAGGTTCCGGCATACACGGTGATGCGGCAGTGCGCTTCGGCCCTGACCGCCGTAAACAATGCGGTGATGAGCATAAAAAGCGGCGATTGCGACGTCGTAATCGCGGGCGGCGCAGAGAGCATGAGCACGGCTCCCTTCTATATTCGCGGAGCCAGATTTGGTCTTGGCACCGGAAATACTCAGCTTCTCGACTCGCTGGTCGAGGTGCAGCCCCAGAGCCAGCCGCAGGAGATATACGGCAGCTTTAACATGGGCATGACGGCGGAGAATGTGGCCGAAAAAATGGGCATTACGAGGGAGGAGCAGGAGGTTTTTGCGCTGAAGAGCCAGCAGAAGGCCGCCGCTGCGATTCGCGAGGGGCGCTTCAAGCAGGAAATCGTTCCTGTTGTCATACCTCAGAAGAAGGGCGACCCCATAATTTTCGATACCGACGAATTCCCCAGGGAAACTTCGCTTGAGAAGCTGGCAAAGCTGAAGCCCGCTTTCAAACCGAACGGAACGGTAACGGCGGGTACGTCCTCCGGACGCAACGACGGAGCCTCGGCGATGCTCATCATGTCCGCCGACAAGGCCAGAGAGCTTGGATTTAAGCCGCTTGCCAGATTCGTAAGCTACGCAAATGCGGGTATCGACCCGAGAATCATGGGCCTCGGCCCCGTCCCCGCAACCCGTAAGGCTCTCGAAAAGGCCGGACTGACGATCGGCGATATCGGGCTTGTTGAACTGAACGAGGCATTCGCCGCGCAGGCTATCGGCTGCATCCGCGAACTGGGTATGGATGAATCGATTGTAAACGTCAACGGCGGAGCAATCGCGCTGGGGCATCCCGTGGGATCGTCGGGCTGCCGCATACTTGTTACGCTGCTGCATGAAATGCGCCGCCGCAGCGTCAGGTACGGGCTTGCTACGCTCTGCATCGCGGGCGGCATGGGTACGGCGGATATTATCGAGTTGCTGTGACAGCAGGAGATTTCCGGCAGGGCCCCACAAGCTTAAACAGTTACTATTTAAAAATATAGGAAGGAAGCTGCAATAATGAAACTTTTTGATCTTAACGGCAAATGCGCGGTCGTTGTAGGCGGAGCCGGCGGACTTGGGCAGGCAATTGCCCAGGGCCTTGCGGAAGCGGGCGCGAAGGTTCTGATATCCAGCCGCAAAGAGGATTCCCTTAAAAAAGCCAAGGAAGAGATTAAGACCGAAACGGGTATAGATGTATTTTACAGCGTGGCAGACGCAACAAACGAGGCGCAGGTGGAAGCCATGCTGGAGGATGCTAAAAATAAGCTCGGAGGCAGAATCGACATTCTGGTCAACGCCCAGGGCTTCAACAAAAAGCAGGATGCGCTTGATTTTGACATAGAAACCTTCCGCCAGATGCTCGACGCCAATATAACCAGCTTTATGATCACAGCGAAGCACTTCGGACGCCATTTCAAGGAGAACGGCTATGGCAAAATCATCAACCTGTCCTCTGTTCGCGGCAAGATCGCAACTAAGGGTCCGGGTAACGCCGGATACTGTGCGACAAAGGGCGCAGTCGATATGCTGACAAAGCAGCTCGCTTCGGAGTTCGGTCCCTTCGGCGTTACCGTAAACGCCATAGGACCTAACATCACCGCAACGCCTATGATGGTTCCCGTTTTTGAAAAGCGCGCCGCGGAGGCAGGAGTCGACGTCGAAACATACCTTAAGCAGCAGGGAGCCGGAAACCCGATGCGCAAGATGGGCAAACCTGAGGACATAGTTGGTACCGCTATATTCCTTGCCGCCCCCGCTTCCGATTTTATGACGGGCAATATTCTTTATCCCGACGGCGGGCTTACCGCGATAGGCTGAGATAAAAAATAAAATATCCCCGCTCCTAAAAGGAGCGGGGATACGGAAGACACTAGTCTTTTATCGGCAGCCAGACCTCGAAATACCCGGTTACCACGCCGTCCTCGAGGACGCTGCATACGAGGTTACCCCGGGCGTTTCCGCAGATTTGCAGATTGTTTTTTTCGGCATAATCCACTATGTAGTCTATGTGCCGGGGAGTAAAGCCGTTTTTTCCGAAGCTTTTGAACGCCGAGTGTATGCTGCGGCAGGGCGGCAGATGGACGACGGGGGGTTTTTCGGGAACGTTGAGCTCGCGTACATACTCCATATCAAGCGAGAAGCCCCAGGCGTAATTATCGCTTTCCCCCAGAAGGTCCTCCTGGTTTATTTCAAAATAGCGCTGGGTAAAGGGCATGTAATTCAACCAGCTCTGGCTGAGAGCCTGCAGCTCGGGACGGTTGTCATATATAAAATTATAGCGGTTTAAGTAACAGACAATTTCGGGACATTCGCGGATATCACACTTTCCGATATAGTCCGCGATCCTGCTGACGCTGTCACGATGCTCCGAAATGCGCCGCATCAGGAGCTGCTGATGCTTGACGGCAGCGAGAAGCTCGTCCTTTTTGGCGTCAAGATCCTGAAGCAGATCGTCGTACGGACAGTTGGTTACCATATGGGCCGTCTGTTCTATGCTGAATCCGAAATTTTTATACCAGACGCAGTCGAGAAGAAAGTTGATGTCCCAGGTATCATAATAGCGGTAGTCGTTGTTAATATCCTTATGCGGACGTACCACGCCCTTTTTCTCGTAATAGCGCAGAAGATCCCGCGATATTCCGAGAATACGAGCCACGTCGCCTATCTTGTACTGCACCATTCTTCACCTCTTTTAACACTCTTTTTGATTATATCCAATTTCTTTCAACAATTCAACTGTATGAATATAAAGTCAACAAAACAAATTTTAGGAGGAAACTACTATGGCATATATGCCTCTTGACAAAAGCAAGCTCTATCTTGACAGAAAAACCATGACCAAAATTTATGACCTGTCCCATCCCTGGGGCATTGACACCCCGCTGTGGCCCTTCCCGGGTCCCCGTCAGGATCTGGTTTTCCCGCGCGGGCAGTATCTAGGGCGCTTCCATAAGCGTACCTGCACCTACACCGGCACACTGCACGCCGGCACCCATATGGACGCTCCGAACCATGTTCTGCATGAGGAAGAGGTGGATAGGGAGCGCAACGGCTACACGCTCAGCGAAATACCGCTCGAATATTGCATCGGTACCGGTGTTATACTGGATATGCGCCATCTCGCAGTCGAGTTTGAGGCAAAGTGGAACGCCGCCGGCGGCGACCCCGCAAAATTCGGCGACATCTGGGTAGAACTCAAGCCCGCCGACTTCGAAAAGGCCGCGGCAAAGGACGGCCTTGAGATCAGAGAGGGCGACTGGGTGGTCGTAAACACAGGCTTCCAGCATTATTGGAGAAAAAATAACGACAAGTATTTCAATTATTATCCGGGTATGGGTCCCGAGGTTGCGAAATGGCTCATCCACGAGAAAAAAATAAAGGGCATATCCGGAACATGGGGTGCAACCGACGGGCCGCTGTGGCATATGCCTCTTAAAGAGCAGATGCCCTGGCTCGACACCGCTTACACTCTCGCAACGGGCAAAAACGCGGCTCTCGAGTATCCGGACTATGAGCCATGCCACCGCCTGTTCATGCAGCACGGCGTAATAACTGTTGAAAACGCGGGCGGAGATATTGACGACTGCACCGGCAGGAGAATGATAATAGCCGCGTTCCCCTTCCGATGCGAGGCGGCGGATGGCGGATTCGTAAGACTTGTCGCCTGGGAAGAGGGTTCGTTCTGATTATGAAAGCACTTTCGGACATCAAGAAAATTGCGGTGCTCGGGGCCGGAACCATGGGCCCAGGCATCGCGCAGATATTCGCTATGGGCGGATATGAGGTGACAATGTGGACACGAAGCGAGGAAACTCGCGAGAAGGCCAAGGAAACTCTTTACAAGAGCATTGTAACCTTCTCGGAGGAGGATCTTCTGCCTGCCGCCGATATAGACAAGGTGTTTTCAAGGGTAAGCTTTAAGCTCACCGTTGAGGAAGCCGTCAAAGACGCGGATTTCATAATGGAAACCATAGTCGAAAATCGCGATGCCAAAAAGGCGCTTTTCGAGCAGCTTGATTCCTTTATTG
Source organism: Clostridiales bacterium (assembly GCA_029267755.1). Lineage (GTDB taxonomy): Bacteria > Bacillota > Clostridia > Oscillospirales > Oscillospiraceae > DUPK01. The sequence goes on along the minus strand of JAJUHS010000007.1, from coordinate 19,975 downwards.
GACAGGACTGCATCATCGCCTCAAACACATCGGGACTGAACATATTCGAGCTTGTGCCGGAACGCCGTCTGCCCCAGACGGTTATAGCCCACTGGTATGCGCCACCCCAGCTCATTCCGCTGGTGGAGGTCGTAAAAAGTGAGAAGGCTCCGCAGGAATACTGCGATATAACCGTAGCTCTGCTTGAAAAGTGCGGCAAAACCCCCGTGCCGATGAAAAAGTTTATCCGCGGATATATAGCGAACCGCATGCAGATGTGCCTTAATCAGGAACTGTTTTACCTGCTCGACAACGACTATTGCACGCCGGAGGATATCGACAAAGCCGTAAAGGCGAGCTTTATTCCCCGCGCCGTGGTGCTAGGCCTCTGCAAGCGAGCGGACTTCGGCGGACTCGACATGACCGCCAACAATTACAAGAATAAGAGCTATACCATGCCTCCCGAGGTCGATATGCCGAAAACTCTTGCCGAGCATATAGAAAAGGGAGAACTGGGCCTGAAGTCCGGAAAGGGCTTCTATGACTACACCGGTGTGAACAAGCAGGCCCTTCTGGCAAAGCGCGATAAGCAGCTGTTTGAGGTGTTTAAGCTCGCAAAAAAGTTCATGGACGATCCAGTTTAAGCCTCAAACATATAGTTTGAAAGGAAGAAATATATGGCTAAGACAAATAAAGTTATGATTCAGGTGTGCCTTTGCGGCGCCGGAACGAAAAAGGAACAGGCACCAACGGTGCCATACACGGCCGAAGAGCTTTCCGAGCAGATCGTTGCCTGCGCGAAGGCCGGTGCTTCAATCGCACACATCCACGTCCGCGAGGATAAGATGGTTGACGGCGTAATGCAGATAGGCTATAAATCCATGAGCCTACAAAAGTTTACCGAGGCGGTCGAAATGACCCGAAAGGCCTGCAAGGAAGCAGGAGTAGACATCATTATCAACCTGACGACCTCGGGCGGCGAGTACGAGGATCATAAGCGCCTGCAGCATCTGGGGGCATTGAAGCCCGAAATGTGCTCGTTCGATCCGAATACCCTCAACTGGGCAAACAGCTATATCTTCGAAAACAGCCCGAGGTTCCTGAACCTGCTGAGCCAGGAAGTCATCAAGCATGACATTAAGCCCGAGTTTGAAGTATTCGACACGGGCCATATCGACAGCGTGATGTACTATGTCAACAAGTGGAACATTCCCCAGCCCCCCCACATCCAGTTTATAATGGGCGTTGGAGGCTCCATGCCCGCCACGACCGAGAACCTGGCTTTCCTGGCCGGAAAGCTTCCAAAGGGCGCTACATGGTCCGTGTCCGGAATCGGCGGCAGGGCGCATATGCCCATGATGCTGGCGGGGCTTGCTCTCGGCTGCGACGGGCTGCGCGTCGGCCTTGAGGACAACATCCTTTACAGTGTAAACCCTGACGGAACAAAGGTCATAGCGACCAACCTGATGCTGGTTGAGCGCGCCGTTGCGCTTTGCAAGATAGCCGGCCGCGAAATCGCGACAGCCGACGACGCCAGAGAGATCCTCGGCATCACCCGCCACTGCCTCCGCGACGAGGTTACCGGCGAGGTAACCTTTAAGGCTTAATATTCAATCAGAGGCAACCGCTTTTAATACGCTCCGGGTATCCACCGGATATCCGGGGCGCTCAAGCATAAGAAAGGAAGATTTAACTTGCCAAAAAATAAAGTAGTCTCCCTTGACGAAGCGATGGGGAAACTCCGAGACGGCCTTACGGTTCTTATCCCCGGATTCGTCAATTGCGGAGTGCCTGAGACGCTTATCAAAGGAATTATAGAAAAGGGATACACGGATTTAAGCGTGATATCGAACAATACCAGCATAAAAGGACGCGGAATAGGCATGCTTGTCCATGAAAACCGCATCAAGCACATCACCTGCTCCCATATAGGCAACAATACCGAGACGGTTGAAAAGGTAGTCGCCGGCGAGATAAATGTAACCTTTGTCCCGCAGGGAACGCTCTGCGAGCGCGTCCGCGCCGGCGGCGCCGGAATAGGCGGAATTCTTACCCCGACAGGCCTTGGGACTCCGATCGCCGAAGGCAAGCCGGTAATAGAGGTCGACGGCAAAAAGTATCTGCTTGAAAAGCCCCTTCATGGAGACGTCGCGCTTATTCACGCATGGAAGGCGGATAAGATGGGAAATCTTGTATACCGCAGGACGGCAAGAAACTTCAATCAGATTTTCGCGACTGCCGCCGACCTTGTAATTGTGGAGGCGGAACAGATCGTTGAGGTCGGCGAGCTGGATCCGGATGTCATTCATACTCCCGGCTGCCTGGTTGACATGATCGTACAGATATAAGGGGGCGGAAGCAAAATGGAGAAAAGAGAACTGATAGCATACAGGACGGCCAGATTCTTTGAGGACGGCGACCTTGTAAATCTCGGCATAGGAATGCCCACCATGTGCATGAACTATCTGCCCGAGGGTGTTGACATCTGGATAGAATCCGAAAACGGCGTTATCGGATTGACAGGCGCCCCTAAAGAGGGGGAAGAGGGCGACCCAAATGTAGTTGATGCGTCCGGCGGAATGTCAATGATGCGTACCGGAGGCTGCTGCTTTGACAGCTTTACGTCCTTCGGACTTATACGCGGGGGACACGTTGCAGCTACTGTACTGGGTGCATACGAGGTCGACCAGGAGGGAAACCTCGCAAACTGGACCGTACCCGGCAAAACCGTCGCGGGAATGGGCGGAGCGATGGATCTCGTTTCCGGCGCTAAAAAGGTGCTTATTATGATGGAGCACTGCGATAAGCACGGCAACCCAAAAATCCTCAAAAGGTGTACGCTTCCGCTTACCGCCGTGAACGAGGTTGACTATATAATAACCGAGCTTTGCGTTCTTGAGCGCACTGCTGAGGGTCTTGTACTCAAGGAGCTGGCTCCGGGAGTGACGGTAGAAGAGGTAGTGTCTAAAACAGCTGCGGATCTGATAATACCGCAAAAGATAGGGTGTATGGTATGACCTCAATGCACATAGTGGGTCTTGTACTCACAGTTCTTTTAATTGCGATACTGAGCATTCGTTCGGGCAGGTCTGTAAAAAACGCCTCGGACTTTTCCGGCAGCGGAAAAAACGCGGGCAGCGCAATAATAGCCGGAGCGATTATGGGAACGCTTGTGGGGGGATCCTCTACCGTAGGCACGGCTCAGCTTGCTTACAGCTATGGCATGTCCGCGTGGTGGTTTACGCTGGGCGGAGGAATTGCCTGCCTGATTCTGGCTCTGGGTTTTGCAAAGCCTCTTCGCCGTTCGGGCTGCAGCACAATAATCGGATTGGTGGAAAGGGAATACGGCAAAACCTCCGGACTGCTCGCCACTACATTGTCCGCCATAGGAACGTTTATAAACATTATATCACAGATGCTTTCGGCTACGGCGGTGCTGGCGGTTGTATTTCCCAAAATGGGGATTGTAGCCGCGCTCGCCGTATCGGCGGCGGTCATGGCTCTCTATGTTATCTTCGGCGGCGTTAAGGCGGCCGGATTGGTGGGGATTGTTAAGCTGGCGCTGCTCTATGTATCGATGATAGGAGCCGGAATAATAGTGCTGGTTCTGTGCGGCGGGGTAACGCCGCTGGCAGATCAGGTAAAGGCGCTGCAGGCATCTCAAGGCGCCAAGGCGGTCGATTATTTCAGCGTATTCGCGAGGGGCATAGGCGTGGATCTCGGAGCGGGGCTGTCCCTTGTGTTCGGGGTGCTGACAACACAGACCTACGCTCAGGCGGTAATGTCGGGCAAATCCGACAGCGCCTCTGTAAAAGGAGCCTTGGCAAGCGCCTTTCTCATTCCGCCCATAGGCATAGGAGGCATCCTTGTCGGGCTGTATATGAGGACACACTTCCCTGGGATAGCCGCCAAGCAGGCCCTTACTCAGTTTGTGCTTATGTATATGCCACCCATACTCGGCGGCGTTGTGCTGGGAACGCTTTTTATCGCGGTCGTTGGGACCGGAGCCGGCCTGGCGCTGGGCATCAGTACCTTGATAGGCGAGGATATTCTCGGAAAAGTAACTCATAAATTTGATCAACCGCAAAAAAAGCTTGTTTTTTCGAGAGTCTGCATCGTCCTGGTTCTTGCGATTGCCTGCGTGTTCAGCACGGGCAAGCTTGGAGACACAATTCTCAACTTCGCCTTTATGTCCATGGGACTTCGAGGCACGGTAGTGTTTGCGCCGCTTGTCTGCGCGATATGGCTGCCGGGGCTTGTAGACAGTCGTTTTGTAATCGCTTCGATAGTAGCCGGACCTATATGCGTTTTGGTATTCGGGATACTGAAGGTGCTGCCATTCGATCCCCTATTTCTTGGGATAGCGCTGACCATAGTGATTTGTTTCGCTGGTTATATTTATAAAAGAAAACAACCTGAATGCGTAAATCGGACATAACATACAAATTTCTTATGTAAAGGCTGTTATACCCGAACGGGTGCCAATACCGTAAAAAGGCCGAACAGGGGGAATGTTCTTTGATAAACGAAACCTCTATACGCTGTTTTCTTACGCTGGCTAAGGTTCTCAACTTTACCGAGACAGCAAAAGCAATGTACATGACGCAGCAGTCCGTAAGCAAGTATATAGCGAAGCTGGAGGAGGACTTGGGGTTCAAACTCTTCATTCGCACGAAGCACTATGTCATGCTTACAAAAGCCGGCAGGAATTATTATGAATTTTTCAGCCGCATGGAGGAAGAGTTTTTCGATGTGACCGAGCAGACACGCCAATATTATGATAACGTAAACGGTTCGCTGCTGATCGGTCATCTGGAGTGGCTTGAAATATCGTCTGGCATAAGCAACGCGCTTAAGGTCGTAAGGGATAATAATCCCAAGCTGCATTTTGTAGTCGAAAAGCATCCGCAGTTTGAACTTAACGAGCTTTTCTCACGTCGCAAGCTGGATCTTATCATTACTTACAGCGAGTTTGCTCCCAAAGGATCCGGCATAATGAAGATGAAGGCGTTGGAAACGCCACTTGTGCTGCTTGTTTCTCCAGACAACCCAAAGGCCACGGAAGGCGCTACGGTCAATGACTTCCGCTGTGAGCCGTTCATAAAGGCTGCGGCCAGCCACGAGCGCCTGTCGGAAAGCAAACAGCGTGCGCGGCGGCAGTGTGCGGAGCTGGGTTTTTCACCATCCGAGATAATAATATCCGCGAATCTTGAATCTGCGTACATGGCGGCAAAATTCGGACAGGGAGTGCTGGTTTCCACTATGCTCAGCCGAATGAGCATGAACAGCGAGCTGATATGCTATCCGATCGGAAAGATGGAGGAGCTTCAGTGCTTCTGGCATGAAGATCAGGAGAATCCCGCTGTCTCCGATTTCGCTCAGGCACTGGAGAAAAGCTATCAATAGAAAGGAAGCTTGAAATGAAGGAGATTCCAGTATATGCTTTTAGTGCATTTTCAGGAACCGGTAAAACAACATTTATAGAAAAGCTAATTCCGGAATTGAAAAAGCATGGCCTTCGTGTCGGGGCGCTTAAGCATGACGCGCACGATTTCGATATCGATCACGAAGGCAAGGATACCTTCAGAATGACGAGAGCTGGGGCCGATTTTACCGCAATTTCCTCCGAAAAGAAGGCGGCTGTGATGATAAATTATCCTCTGGATCATGAAAATATTTTGAAAATGATGAGCGATGCCGATGTAATTCTGGCTGAAGGTTATTCGGATATACCGGCAAAGAGGATACTTGTGTACCGTGTGGCTTCCGGCCACCCGTTCAGGCTGCACCCTGACGACTGCTTCGCGGTGTTATCGGATATACCGGTTGACACAAAAACACCGGTGTTCAGCATAGACGACCCTTCCGGACTTGCCGATTTTATAATTGCGGATATGAAAAAGTAATTGAAACAGCGAACGCAGAAACCCGGTTTGCGAGAGTGCGGAAACTGGTTTTTTTGCCGGAACTGCGGCATAACTGAAGCTGGGCCGGAAGTGATTGCTTCCGGCCCAGCTTTGCTAGATTGCTTTGAAACTTAGGTTCTAAAAAAATGTTGTGGTTCAATAAAGAAGAACAATTCCTCTACTATTGCCTTCCCTAACTATTGACATGAGCTGTTGAGCTGTTGAGCTGTTTTTAATTGTAAAAAATTTTCAGAAAACGCAAACAACCGCTTGCAAATCGGATTCTCTTATGATAGCATATATATCACAAAAAGGCAAAGCAGGTGAAAGCCTGTGACGCAAAGCTATCAGGGCCCTCGACGTTATCGTCAGGGCAGCCAGTTGCTGCTGTTGAGTAATTCAATGGCGGCTTTTTTGTTCCGCGCCTAAGCGTATGCTTTTATGATTTTGGGGGCGGAAAAACAAGGCTGACCATAACAATTGAGAGGGGCGGCAAAAATGAGCGAGAACGAGATACTGCTTGACAACGTCAGCGGAGAAGTGATTGACTATATACGACAGCTAAATTTTAAAAAGACCCGAATCGGAGGATACGACAAGAACCACGTTCTGCTCAACATACAGGAAATCTGCAATATTTATGAAAAGCATATCGCCAAAATTTTAGCGGATAATAAAGCGCATATTGATATGCTGAACAACGAGATATTTGAGCTTAGGCAAAAAAACGAGGCGCTGTCGCGCCGGAGCAGTACAGATCCCAATATAGTGGAGCAGGCCAACCGCGCCATTGCGGAGGCGAATTCAAGGATAGCGGAGGCAAATGCACGCATATCCAGGCTTAAGGCGGCATATGAAGAGGCGGAGGCTAAGCTCAAGGCTCAGGAAGGCGGCAAGCAGGAGAGCATATACGATAACAGTCGGCAGGTAGTGGACGTTATTGCAGACGCAAGAGCCGCCGCTACCGAAATAATCAGGCACGCCAATGAAGAGGCCGATCTGCTGCGCTTCCGTGCAAAAAGCGAAGCCGAAAGGATTTACAAGGAAAAATGCGCTGAGCTTCGCGCAGAGGAGCGTATGCATGAGGAACGCCTTGATGAGCTTAGGGATAAGTATTCAAAGTGCAGAAAGTATTTCGGACGTATGCTCGGCGAGATAAAGGACATAGAAGAAAGCATAGATGCTATGCTTAAAAAGCAGTCGGAAGAAAACGTGGAAAACATATTCAACAACGTCTATAAATTCAATCTGCCGGCAGAACCGAAGGATTCGAATCCGTCTCCCAATTCCGATTTGAACGTAAAGTGGAACTAAGAGCTGAAATGGCAGAGGATAACCCCCTCTGCCATCTGATTGTTAAAGCCTCAAAAAGTCTACGATAATTGACATATCCTTTGTCGTGGTATATGCTAACAGTGACATTTTTTCTGACTTGGAGGAACACGGCTTGGACAAGACCGTTGGAATATATATACACATACCTTTTTGCGCCAGCCGCTGCAAGTACTGCGACTTCTGCACCGTTGCGGGCAGCGATCAGCTCATGCCGGATTATCAGGAAGCCCTAATCCGGAACATCCGGGAATCGGCGCCCAGATTTTCGGAATACTTCGTGGATACGGTTTATTTCGGAGGGGGAACTCCCAGTTATTACGGGGCAAAACGGCTTGTAAAGCTGTTTAACACATTAAAGGACAATTATAATGTCTATATTGACTCGGAGGTTACTGCGGAGGTTAATCCGGACAGCATTTCTTACGGCGATCTGAAGCTTTTGAAAAAGGCGGGATTCAACCGCATTTCGATAGGCGCGCAGTCTGCAAACGACGACATCCTGAATTTTATCGGAAGGCGTCATAATTTCCGGCAGGTCGAGAAGGCCGTGCAAATGGCGAGAAACGCCGGGTTTGACAATATCAGCCTCGACCTTATTTACGGGCTTCCAAATCAGACGCGCGATGACTGGGCGGATACGCTGAATCTTGCGGCGGCGCTTAAACCGAGGCATTTGTCCTGCTATGGCCTGAAGCTGGAGGAGGGCACACCGCTTTATGAAATGAAAAATTCGGGCATTATACCCGATGAGGATACTCAGGCCGATATGTATCTGTATACAGTCGAAGCTCTCGGAAAATTCGGGTATCTGCAGTATGAGATATCAAATTTCGCCAAAAAGGGCTTCGAGTCAAAGCACAACATCAAGTATTGGACTCTTGGCGATTACGCGGGATTCGGGGTTTCGGCCGCTTCCAACATCGGCAGCCTGCGTTATACCTATACTGACGATATAGCCGGGTATATCGAATCCGTGCGGGACGGAAAAGAGATTGTTTCGGAGTTCGACCGCCTTTCAAAATACGATCGCGCTTCCGAATATCTTATGCTGGGGCTTCGTACTGTGAACGGAATTTCACAAGAGGAATACAACAATATTTATAGGAGCAATTTTGCGCCAATTGATGAGCTTTTCCAGAGCTATGTTGAAAGAGGCTGGGCAAAATGCGTCTACGGCAGATGGAGCTTTACGCCTAAGGGTTTCCTTATATCTAACCGTCTTATCAGCGAAGTCTTGGACACGCACGCCGAGCAGAAGCTTGCCGCCAGCGCAGCATGGATGCGAAACGATTATTATCAGAACCTGCTCGATGGTTTTTGATCTCTGAGGATGCTATGTTTAATGCAAGAGGCTGTTTTTCGGCAGCCTCTTTTGTTATCGATAGTATATAAAAGCCTTTAATTTTTAATATATCTTGCATTATGGTTTATTTTGGTGGTAAAATAATAAGAATAGGCGATTATCCCACAGGAGGAGTAATTATGAACAAGGGTAAATACTACCTTACTACGGCCATAACCTATACCTCTGGCAAGCCGCACATCGGCAATACCTATGAGATTGTGCTTGCCGACGCGATATGCCGTTTCAAGCGGATGACAGGCTATGACGTATACTTTCAGACTGGTACCGACGAGCACGGCCAAAAAATAGAGGAAAAGGCTGCGGCGGCCGGAGTTTCGCCGCAGACCTTCGTCGATGGCGTCGCCGCCGAGATAAAGCGCATCTGGGATATCATGAACACCTCTTACGACAGGTTTGTCCGCACGACGGATCCGGTTCACGAAAAGCAGGTGCAGAAGATTTTTAAGAAGCTATACGACCAGGGCGATATATATAAGGGCTCTTATAAAGGGCTTTACTGTACCCCCTGCGAAAGCTTCTGGACCGAAAGCCAGCTTGTAGACGGCAAGTGTCCGGACTGCGGCAGAGAGGTGAAGCAGGCCGAGGAGGAGGCATACTTCTTCCGCCTTTCAAACTATACCGACCGTCTTATCGAGCACATCGAAAAGAACCCGGAGTTCATTCAGCCCGAAGCGCGCAAAAACGAGATGATAAACAATTTCTTAAAGCCCGGGCTTCAGGACCTCTGTGTTTCGAGGACAAGCTTTAAATGGGGAATTCCCGTGACCTTCGACACGAAGCATGTCATATACGTCTGGATAGACGCGCTTTCAAACTATATTACGCTCCCAGGTTACGATGCGGACGGCAACCACGGCGAAACCTTTAAGAAGTACTGGCCCGCAGACGTTCACCTTATCGGCAAGGATATTTTAAGGTTCCACACCATCTACTGGCCAATCATGCTCATGGCCCTTGATCTTCCGCTCCCAAAGCAGGTGTTCGGGCACCCCTGGCTTCTTGTCGGAGACGGCAAAATGAGCAAGTCACGCGGCAACGTCGTATATGCCGACGATCTGGTAAATGCTTTCGGTGTCGACGCGGTGCGTTACTTCATGCTCCATGAGATGCCGTTTGCAAGCGACGGCACCTTTACCTATGAGCTTCTGATTGAGCGCATTAACTCCGACCTCGCGAATATCCTCGGAAATCTTGTAAACCGCACTATTACGATGTGCCAGAAGTATTCCGGCGGCGTTCTGGGCGCGCACAAGGCCGAGGGAGAGTTCGATGAGGAGCTTATTTCGCTCTGTCTTGCAACCCCTGGTAAGGTAGAGGCGAAGATGAACGAGCTTCGTGTCGCGGACGCGATTGACGAAATATTTACGCTGCTTCGCCGCGCGAACAAGTATATTGACGAGACACAGCCATGGGTGCTCGGCAAGGATACGGCTAATAAGGAGCGCCTTGATACGGTGCTTTACAACCTGCTTGAGGTTATACGCTTTGCGGCGACTCTTCTCACGCCGTTCTTGCCCGAAACCGGAAATAAGATTTTCGCGCAGCTCGGCATCGAGCCGTCGGACTGGGAGAGCCTTAACAGCTTCGGTGCACTGAAGGTAGGACACACCGTGTCCCAGCCAGAGATCCTCTTTGCGCGTATCGATGCGGCAAAGAAGCTGGAGGAGCTTGAGGCGGCGAAGGCCGCAGCCCAGCCTGGGCCCAAAAAGGAAGAGGATAAAGCTCCGGAAATCACAATAGACGAGTTTGCGAAGACTGAGCTTCGTGTTGCGAAAATTATCGCGGCGGAGCCTGTTAAGAGGTCCGATAAGCTTCTGAAGCTTAAGGTCGAGCTTGGCGGAGCTACACGCCAGGTGCTGTCTGGCATCCATAAATGGTATGAGCCGGCTGATCTTATAGGAAAGAAGATTATTTTTGTTTCAAATCTCGCTCCCGCAAAGTTTTGCGGAGAGAAGAGCGAGGGCATGATACTTGCCGCCGACAACGGCGACAGCGCCCGCGTCATTTTCATAGATGATGACGTTCCGACAGGTTCGAAAATAAGATAACACACTAATAAAATGTGTTGCCTTGCCGACATCATGGCTGTATAATAATTTAGACATTAAATACTGAGCAAAATGTTTGAATTATGTTATATCCGGGAGAAGCAGACATGATAAAGAAATCGCTGAAGCAGGCCATTGGCATGAGCGTTGGAGTTGCTATCGGTAACGCACTTTTGCCCGTCTGTTGTTTCAGGATATATTCACGGCTTATCCGCCATTTTGGAAGCATATGATCATTAGTTTTGTTGGTGCCTATATAGGTTCGTTTCTGGTGTATATTATTATCAACTGGGTAAAATCAAAACTTAAATCAGAATGACACTTTGCACAATATATAAACATCTGCCCGCTCTTCGCAAAGGAGAGCGGGCTCTCTTTTGTTAAGAGACGAAGAATAATTTTAAAATAAATCCTTCGTACTTCCGCGCCCCCGTCTAACTCCAAGGGGAAAATCCAAGAGGGGGAATCGCAATTCCCCTTCTTGAGTCGTTTTAAGGAGAGAGGGATTCATAAGGGAGAGAGGGATTCATAAGGGAGAGAGGGAAATCGAAATCCCTCGCTCCCTTACGCCCTTCGTCTCTCGTAAAAACCTACAAGAAACAAAAGCGTCCGAAGTAAATTACCCCTCGGACGCCTAAGTTTTTATTAAAATTATTTCTTTCTCTTTATAGCCTTTTTCGCCGCTTCAACTATTGCCTCGGCAGTAAGGTTATAAGCTTTACGCAGATAATCCTCGGTACCAACCTGACCAAACTGATCCATAACGCCGACCATCTCAATTGGAGCAGGAGTGGTCTTTACGCAGGCCTCAGCAACCGCGGCCCCGAGTCCACCGATGATGTTGTGGTTCTCAGCGGTGACGATTGCGCCGGTTTCCTCGGCACAGCTCTTTACGAGCTCGGTATCGATCGGCTTCCAGGTAAACATATCGACGACTCTAGCGGATATGCCTTCACCCGCCAGTATTTCCGCGGCCTTAAGGGCCTCTCCGACCATGATGCCGCTTGCGATAATCGATACGTCTTTGCCGCTTCTGAGCAGGTTTCCCTTTCCAATCTCAAATGTGCTGCCCTCTTCATAAATGCCGACTGCGTTCTTTCTGGCCATGCGGATATAATATACGCCGTAAACGTCTGCAAGCTGCTTAATTATATCGGTAACCATGACGGGGTCTGTAAGCTCAATCAGCGTAATCTCAGGAATGGACCTTAAAACACCCATGTCCTCGAAGGGCATGTGCGTTCCGCCGTTATACGCGGCGGTGACGCCGGGGTCAGAGCCGATGATTCTCACGTTGAGCTTAGCGTAAGCGGCGGAGAGGAATATCTGGTCGCAGACCCTGCGGCTGGCGAAGGGACCAAAGGTATGAGCGTAGGGAACTTTGCCTACAAGCGAAAGCCCGGCGGCGACGCCAATCATATTTGCTTCCGCGATTCCGCACTGTATAGCACGCTCGGGATAGGCTTCAAAAAACTTCTTCATGCCCGAGGAGCTGATGAGGTCGGCGTCGAGCGCCATTATGTTTTTATTTTTTTCAGCCAAGCTCATCATCGCTTCGCAGTAGGCCTCACGCATGAGCTTCGGGCTTTTTTCATGAACTGAAAGTACTTTATACATTTTCAGGCCCTCCTATCTGACCGCAGCCGCTTTGGCTGCTTCCAGAGCCGCCTCGGCGACCCTGATTGCTTCATTAATCTGTTCGGGCTTGAAATTCATGTGGTGGTTATCCTTAACACCCTCGGCAAAGGTGCAGCCGTTGCCCTTTTTAGTATGCAGCATTATTGCGCTGGGGCTTCCTATGTGCGCCTTGGCAGCGGTAACGGCGTTCAGCACCGCCGAAATATCGTGCCCGTCGACATCCTGAACATACCAGCCGAAAGAGGAGAAACGCTCGCCCATGTTGCTCATGTCCATAATATCCTTAGTGTAGCCGTCAAGCTGCTGCCCGTTCATATCCACAAAGACAATGAGGTTATCAAGCTTGAACTGGGCCGCAAACATCGCGCCCTCCCAGACCTGCCCCTCGTTGCATTCGCCGTCTCCGAGAATGAGGTAGGTGAAGCTGTCCCTGCCGTCGATCTTCTTACCGAGAGCCACTCCGTTCGCCGCAGAAATGCCCTGACCGAGCGAGCCGGTGGTCATATCAATGCCCGGAGTCTTGTTGCGGTCGCAATGACTGGGAAGATGACCGCCGCCCTGATTCAGCTCACGCAGCATGCTCTCGGGGAAAAAGCCGAGCATTGCAAGCGTGGCGTAAACGGCGGGGCCGGAATGGCCTTTGGAAACTATAAGGTGATCCCTTTCCTCCCAGCTTGGATTCTTTGGATCGAACTTCATTTCGCTCCCATAAAGAACGGCAAGAAGCTCGACTATAGACATAGCTCCGCCTATATGACCAAAGCCGGTGTAGGAAAATTCCTTAAGAGTAAGGACGCGGATTTCCTCCGCAAATACGCGGAGATCCATAAGCTTCTGCGTTTTATTCATACGCTTTCTCAAATCCTTTCTTTGCTGCGTTATGCGTTAAAGGAACATTAATTAAAATCTTACTTTTTCCGCAATGTATTCACTCAGTTCTTCTATTTTTACGCGCTCCTGCTCCATCGTATCCCTGTCGCGAACCGTAACGGAACCGTCCTCAAGGCTGTCGAAGTCGAAGGTTATGCAGTAAGGCGTGCCAATTTCGTCTTGGCGGCGGTAGCGCTTTCCGATGGAGCCGGAGTCGTCGAAGTCGACCATAAAGTCCTTCCGGAGCTTGGCGTAGACCTGGCCTGCGGCTTCGGAAAGCTTTTTGGAAAGCGGCAGCACAGCGCATTTAAACGGCGCGAGCGCCGGATGCAGATGAAGCACAACTCGGATATCGTTTTTCTCCGCGTCTACGATCTCCTCGTCATAAGCGTCTATGAGGAATGCCAAAGTTACACGGTCGGCACCTAGCGAGGGCTCAATAACATAGGGGATGTATTTTTCGTTACTTTCCTGGTCAAAGTATTCCATCCTCTCGCCGCTATGCGTCTGATGCGCCTTAAGGTCGAAGTCCGTTCTGTCCGCGACACCCCAAAGCTCGCCCCAGCCGAAGGGGAAGAGGAACTCAAAGTCGGTCGTGGCGTTGGAGTAATGAGAAAGCTCCTCCTTTTCGTGGTCGCGCAGGCGGAGGTTCTTTTCCTGCATATTCAGGGACAGCAGCCAGTCGCGGCAGAAGGTGCGCCAGTAGTCGAACCACTCCAGGTCGGTGCCGGGCTTGCAGAAAAATTCAAGCTCCATCTGCTCAAACTCGCGGGTACGGAAGGTGAAGTTGCCCGGGGTGATTTCGTTCCTGAAGGATTTTCCTATCTGGCATACTCCGAAGGGAACTTTCTTGCGGGAGGTGCGCTGAATGCTCTTGAAATTGACAAAGATGCCCTGAGCCGTTTCGGGGCGAAGATAAATCTCGGCTGAGCTGTCCTCTGTAACGCCCTGATGCGTTTTGAACATGAGGTTGAACTTTCGAATATCGGTAAAATCACTCTTGCCGCAGCCGGGGCATGGGATATTCTTCTCGCGAATATAGGCAATGAGCTCGTCGTTCTTCATTGCTTCGATGTTTACATCTACAATTCCGTTCTCCTTATTGTATTCTTCGGCGAGCTTATCCGCGCGATGGCGCATCTTGCAGGCCTTGCAGTCAATGAGCGGGTCATTGAAGGTGGCAACATGGCCGGAGGCAACCCAGACCTGCGGATTCATCAGGATAGCCGCGTCAAGGCCGACATTGAACGGGGATTCCTGCACAAACTTTTTCCACCAGGCTTTTTTTACATTGTTTTTAAGCTCAACGCCGAGCGGGCCGTAGTCCCAGGTATTGGCGAGGCCGCCGTATATTTCGCTTCCGGAATAGACGAAGCCTCTGCCCTTGCAGAGCGCGACTATTTTGTCCATGGTCTTTTCTGTATTGTTCAGCATACGTTCCTCCTGATATGCAAGTTATTCAGTTTAAGATTATATACCATTCTTAGTCAAAGTCAACAAAAGCGGCGGCACTATTGCATTTTTCAGCGAAATAAATTAAAATCTAATGAATATGACAGTGAGAATGGAGCATTTTATGAACTACGAAGCAGGTAGCTGTGACGTCGCAGTAATAGGCGCGGGACATGCCGGAATTGAGGCCGCACTCGCGGCTGCGCGTCTCGGCATGGAAACGGTTTGCTTTTCGATAAATCTGGACGCTGTGGGAAACATGCCCTGCAATCCCTCCATAGGCGGGACCGGCAAAGGCCATCTTGTGCGTGAGCTTGACGCTCTCGGCGGGGAAATGGCCAAGGCGGCCGACAAAGCCTGCATACAGTACCGTATGCTGAATCTCGGCAAGGGCCCGGCCGTACACTCCCTGCGCGCCCAGGCCGACAGGCGCGAATACCAGAAGGTAATGAAGCTTGCTTTGGAGAAACAGGAAGGGCTTCGCCTTATCCAGTCCGAAATAGTTGAAATCGGCGCTGAGGACGGACGTGTAAGCTATGTCAGGACAAATACGGGAGCGACGTGGCACGTTAAGGCGGCGGTGGTCTGCACCGGGACATATCTCGCGGGCCGGACGATTGTAGGAGAAGTTATTAGAGAGGGCGGTCCCGACGGAATGTTTGCCGCTGTGCGGCTTTCCGATTCGCTGCGCTCGCTCGGCCTGACACTCCGGCGTTTTAAAACAGGGACTCCCCCGAGAGTCAACGCAAGGAGCATCGATTATTCGAAGATGGAGCCTCAGCCGGGCGATGAGTTTCCGGTTCCGTTTTCGTTTGAAACGGTTCATCCGCTTGAGAACCGCGCGGTTTGCTATCTTACCTATACCACCGAGGAAACCCACAGGATAATACGCGAAAATCTGGACAGGAGCCCGCTGTTTTCAGGCGTGATCGAGGGCGTCGGCCCGAGATACTGCCCCTCGATAGAGGATAAGGTCGTAAGGTTTGCGGACAAGAAGCGCCATCAGCTTTTTGTCGAGCCTATGGGGCTCGGGACAGAGGAGGCCTATATTCAGGGCTTTTCCTCATCGATGCCTGAGGATGTGCAGATAAAGATGCTGCACAGCGTTATCGGTCTTGAGCACGCCGAGATAATGAGGGCTGCCTACGCCATAGAATACGACTGCGTAGACCCGACCGAGCTTTACGCGACTCTTGAGAGCAAAAAGGTTTCGGGACTTTACGGAGCGGGACAATTCAACGGCTCATCGGGTTACGAGGAGGCCGCGGTTCAGGGCTTTGTCGCCGGGGTAAACGCCGCGCTTAAAATAAAGGGCGAGGAGCCCATGATAATCGGGCGCGAGGATGGCTATATCGGCACCCTTATCGATGACCTTGTCACGAAGGGAACAAACGAGCCCTACCGCATGATGACCTCGCGCAGCGAATACCGCCTTATACACAGGCAGGACAACGCGGATGTCCGCCTTTCGCATATCGGCAGGCGCATAGGGCTTATATCCGAAGAAAGATACAATGCCGTGCTTAAAAAGTACGAATATGTCAATAATGAACTTAAACGCCTTGAAAGCACGCATATTGCCCCAAGCGAGGCGCTTTGCGCCGCTCTTGCGCGCTGCGGCACGACGCCGCCGCAATCCGGCGTAAGCCTTGCCGATCTTATTCGCCGCCCCCAGGTGGGATATGCAGACCTCGCGCCCTTTGACAAGAACCGCCCGGAACTGCCGCGCGAGGTTTGGGAGCAGGCGGAGATAGCTCTTAAATATTCGGGCTATATTGATAAGCAGTTGAAGCAAATAGAGGATTTTAAACGAATGGAGTCGAGAAAGCTCCCCGAGGATATGGATTACCTGTCGCTCGCGGGCCTTCGCAAGGAGGCAAGACAGAAGCTCGATAAAATCCGTCCCTCGAATATCGGACAGGCCTCCAGAATTTCGGGCGTCAGCCCGGCTGATGTCGCTGCGCTGATGATTTATCTTGAAAGGTTAAAATAATGGAAAAGGTGGTACTCGGCTTGTCCGGCGGCGTGGATTCCGCCGTTTCGGCATTAATTTTGAAAAAGCGGGGCTTTGAGGTTCACGGAGTATTCCTCGATATAGGCACGGCATGTCCGGACGACGCTGCGGAGGTAGCGGAAGGGCTAGGAATAAGCTTTGAAACCGTATCAATTGCCGAAGAGTTGGACAAACTCGTCTGCCGCCCTTTTGCGGAGGCTTATCTGGAGGGAAGGACGCCAAGCCCATGTATTCTTTGCAATCCGAGGGTGAAGTTTCCGGCGCTTATTAAGGCGGCCGACATAATCGGGGCGAAATTCGTCGCTACGGGGCATTACGCCAGGATTTCGACCGATGAAAAAACTGGCAGGACGCTGCTTATCAAGAACCCGCCCGCCAACGACCAGAGTTATATGCTGTCCTATCTGAGTCAGGATATTCTGCGGCGTGTTATTTTTCCACTTGCGGGAATGGAAAAGAGCGAGGTGCGCAAAATGGCTGCGGCGTTTGGGCTTCCGGTAGCATCCAAGCCTGACAGCATGGAGATCTGCTTTATTCCGGACGGGGATTACGCCGCCTATATAGAGCGCCGATTTGGAGTTCCGCCCGAGGGCAATTTTGTTGACGAATACGGAAGAATTCTCGGACGCCATAAAGGCATACACCGCTATACCGTGGGGCAGCGCCGAGGGTTGGGGATATCGGCCGGACATCGCCTGTTTGT
Source organism: Clostridiales bacterium (assembly GCA_029267755.1). Classification (GTDB taxonomy): domain Bacteria; phylum Bacillota; class Clostridia; order Oscillospirales; family Oscillospiraceae; genus DUPK01. The sequence continues at coordinate 2,664 of JAJUHS010000007.1, read as the reverse complement.
GTCAAAAATCGACCGCAGGCGCAACGAGGTCATGCTTATGCCCGAAGGAAGCGGTATAAGGGAAATTTACGTTAAGAACATAAATTGGATAGCGTTTGAAAGCCCGGATGCTCCGTTCAAGGCCTCCGTAAAGGTCCGGCATTCAAAAATAGAATACCCGGCGCTTATCACTCCTGCGACGGATGGAGTGCTTGTCTGCTTCAACGACTATATCCGCCCGCCGGCGCCGGGGCAGGCAGCCGTGTTTTACGAGGGAGACAAGGTGCTCGGAGGCGGCGAAATCGACGCATTTGATTTCGTCGGCTGAACAATTCGCCAAAGGCAAAGCGTTCTTTGATATGGAGTTTTGGGCTTATTGTTAACTCGTTAAAAGCGGATTAGCGCTTCAATTTACAAAATATTGTTTAATTGCTATTTACTTTAATAAAATTCTGTGATAAAATCTCACATCTGAGGGTATGTTAATAATGCTCTCGGTCCCTGCGCTTAGTTTCGGGATACTCCGGGCATTTGCACGGAACCTTTCGGCCCGTTACCCAGCCTGAGGACAAATATTAAAAGAAAGGAAAGAAACGAATGATTACCAAGGAGCAGAAAACAGCTGTTATTGAAAGCAACCGCACACACGAAACCGACACCGGCTCGCCCGAAGTCCAGATCGCCATACTCACGGAGCGCATAGCCCAGCTTACGGAGCACTTTAAGGTTCACAAGAAGGATAACCATTCCCGTCAGGGCCTTTACAAGATGATCGGCAAGCGCCGCAGCCTTCTTGACTACCTTGCCAAGAAGGATATTGAGCGTTACAGAGCCTGTATAGCAAAGCTCGGCATCAGAAAGTAGTTATATACGGGCGGCCTTCGGGCCGCCCATATACACGTTTGCGCACGGAGCGCCGAAGCTGCTTTAGCAGTTGAAGATACGCCCGAAAGCTCGGGAGCAGCTTCAAGTGCTAAAAAGCAGAGGCAGATTTTCTCCGTGCCGGAAGGAGAAAGTATGATAATAAACAAAAGAGAATTCAACAACAAAAAAGTATACAGCATGGATTTTTGCGGCCGGCCTCTCTCGTTTGAAACCGGCAAGCTCGCGGAGCTCTGCAACGCCGCGGTTCTGGTCAGATACGGAGAAACGACGGTGCTTGTAGCGGTTACCGCTTCTGCGAAGCCGAAGGCCGGAATAGATTATTTCCCGCTGTCCGTGGATTTCGAAGAGAAGCTTTACGCCGTCGGACGCATTCCCGGAGCCTTCTTGCGCCGCGAGGGCAAGCCCTCGGAGAAAGCGGTGCTGGCCGGACGCCAGATTGACCGGCCGATGCGCCCGCTGTTCCCCTCCGACCTCAGGAACGACGTCGTAATAACCTGCACTGTATTGTCGGTTGACCCCGACTGCAGTCCCGAAATTGCCGCAATGCTAGGAGCCTCCGCCGCGGTTTCGATATCCGACATTCCGTTTAACGGACCTATCGGAGGAGTCGTGCTGGGGTACGTCGACGGAAAGTATATTTTCAACCCGACTGCCGCGCAGAAGGATCTGACACAGATGACCGTTACCATTGCGGCCACGATGGAAAAGATAGTAATGATAGAGGCAGCCGCAAACGAGATTCCCGAGGACGTCATGCTCAACGGAATAATCGAGGCGCATAACGCAATAAAGCCCGTTATTAGTCTTATAAACCAAATGGTCGCCGAAATCGGGAAGCCCGACTTTACCTATGACCACAGCTCCTTCAACTATGAGCTGTTCGACAAAATTGTTGAGAAGTTTTTGCCGGATGTAGAATACTGCATGGACACAGACGATAAAAACGTCCGCGAAGAGCGCTACAACGCTGTTATGGACAGAATGATAGAGGCCTTCGGCGAGGAATATCCGGAAATTAACGAGCAGATGCCGGAAATCACTTATAAAATCCAGAAGAAGGTTGTTAAGAGCTGGCTTTTGGACGGAAAGCGCGTGGACGGAAGAGCCATGAACGAGATTCGACCGCTTGCCGCGGAGGTCGGTCTTATACCCCGCGTACACGGCTCCGGACTTTTCACAAGAGGCCAGACCCAGGTTCTCTCCATTGCGACGCTTGATACGATAAGCGCCGCGCAGAAGCTTGACACGATCTGGGAGGAAACGTCCAAGAGATATATACACCACTATAACTTTCCATCCTTCTCGGTTGGCGAGGCCAGGGGCAGCCGCAGCGCAGGCCGCAGGGAAATCGGCCACGGCGCGCTGGCGGAAAAGGCTCTCGACCCTGTCATCCCCCCAGTGGAGGAGTTTCCGTATGCTATAAGGGTAGTATCGGAGGTGTTGTCGTCTAACGGCTCCACATCCCAGGGCTCGATATGCGGCTCAACCCTCGCACTCATGGACGCGGGCGTTCCTATCAAGGCCCCGGTCGCGGGAATATCCTGCGGACTTATTTCGGACAACGACCGCTGGACGACATTTATAGACATTCAGGGCGTTGAGGACTTCCACGGAGAGATGGACTTTAAAGTCGCCGGAACAAAGGCAGGCATCACCGCTATTCAGATGGATCTGAAAAACGACGGCCTCACCTACGAAATTATCAAGTCCGCGTTTGAAATCACAAGGGAAGCAAGAATCCAGATACTTGACGAGATAATGCTGCCCTGCATTTCCAAGCCGAGGGAGGAGCTTTCCCCT
>JAJUHS010000089.1 GCA_029267755.1 Clostridiales bacterium | reverse complement strand
GGCTGAATTATAGTTTTATTAAGTTTTTAAGTTGATTATTGCAAGATTTGCGTGGTATACTTTCATTGTAATTGTCTCGAAGGGGGTGTCCCGCGTGCTTTTTGATACAGTTTTTCGTACCAAATCATGCTTGGGGTGTTGTGCCTTTAGCCGCCGCGCCGGACAAGGCCTTCCTGCAACCTTTCGGGGTATTATCGCGGCCAATTATACCAGCTTAACTTATTTTAATTACTAAGGCGTAGTGCACCTGCACTGCGTCTAATTTTTTCTTACGGAGGGAAAATATGAAAAAGGTCGGTCTTGTTATGGGCAGCATCAGCGATCTTGGCGCTGTACAGCCCGCGATCGATTTGCTTAAGGAACTTGAGATACCGTTTGAAGCCCATGTCTATTCCGCTCACCGCAGCCCCGCCGAAGCTGCGGCCTTCGCAAAGGGCGCTCGTGAAAACGGTTTCGGCGTTTTAATCGCGGCCGCCGGAAAAGCGGCGCATCTTGCGGGCGCGCTTGCGGCTCAGACGACTCTCCCCGTTATAGGCATCCCCGTCAAGTCATCCACTTTGGACGGCCTTGACGCCCTGCTTTCCACCGTGCAGATGCCCTCCGGCCTTCCTGTCGCCACGGTGGCTATCGACGGCTCGTATAACGCAGCCATGCTCGCGGCTCAGATCATTTCGCTTTCCGACGCGCAGCTTGCCGACAAGCTTGACAAGCAGAGGGCTTCTATGCACGATTCGGTGCTCGAAAAGGATGCGGAACTGCAAAAAAAGTTACAATAGATTTTAAATATGGAGGGTACTGTTATGAAAAAGATGGAGCAGCTTTACGAAGGCAAGGCAAAGAAGGTTTTCGCTACCGATGACCCGAATTACTGTATTGTCGATTACAAGGACGACGCTACAGCTTTTAACGGCGAAAAAAAGGGCACAATTGTCGGCAAGGGCGTAGTAAATAACCGCATGACGAACTTCCTGATGAAACTTCTCGAAAAGCAGGGCGTTCCCACCCACTTTGTTGAGGAACTCTCCGACCGGGAGGCTCTCGTAAAAAAGGTCACAATAGTTCCCCTCGAGGTTATAGTCAGAAACATCGCCGCCGGCTCGCTTTCGAAGCGTCTTGGAATCGAGGAAGGCGTAAAGCTTTCGAGGCCCGTTATCGAGTATTCGTACAAGAACGATGCCCTCGGCGACCCGATGGTTAACGAATACCACATTTTTGCAATGAACTACGCGACGCCGGAGGAGCTTTCGCTTATCGCGGACTATGCCCTTAAAGTAAATGCCTTTCTTTCCTCATACCTGCTCGAGCACGGAATCGAACTTGTCGATTTCAAGCTTGAGTTCGGCAAGACAGCCGACGGCACCATAGTGCTGGCGGATGAGATATCACCCGACACCTGCCGTCTATGGGACAGCACGACTCATAAGAAGCTCGACAAGGACCGCTTCCGCCGCGACCTAGGCGGAGTTGAGGATGCTTACAACGAGGTTTTCAGGCGTCTTCTGGGTGAGTAACATATAAAACGCGTTTTCTTTTGCTCCGATTTCTGCCAATGCTGCGGCATTGGCAATTCGGTTTTTATTAAAACCTATTTTCAGCGTGTATTCTATAACGGAGGATAACCTTCTATGTTTGATAAAGTCCATGAAGAATGCGGCGTCTTCGGAATATACAGCAGAGAAACCAAAAACGTCGCGTCCGATGCATATTACGCTCTTTTCGCCCTCCAGCACAGGGGGCAGGAAAGCTGCGGCATCGTGGTTAACGACTGCGGAGTGATGTCCGTGCATAAGGACGTAGGCCTTGTGAACGACGTGTTTACAAAGGACGCTCTTTCCTCCCTCGGGCTCGGTCAGATCGCCGTCGGCCACGTCCGCTACGGAACTACGGGATACGGCAACCGCAGAAACTCCCAGCCCCTCGTCATCAACCATGTCAAGGGTTCGATGGCGCTTGCCCATAACGGCAACCTTACAAACGCCGCCGCGCTCCGCAGGGCGCTCGAGCTTGAAGGATCAATATTCCATACGACAAGCGACACCGAGGTTATCGCCTATACGATCACGAAAAACCGCCTCAACACTGGTTCCATCGAGGAGGCGGTATCACGGTCTATGGATACGCTTGAGGGCGCTTACTCCATCGTGCTTATGTCCCCGAAGAAGCTCATCGGCGCGAGGGATCCTCTGGGATTTCGCCCGCTCTCCATAGGAAAACGTGGCGATGACTATGTGTTCGCCTCAGAAACCTGCGCTCTGGATTCGGTCGGAGCCGCCTTCGTCCGCGATGTTGAGCCGGGCGAGATCGTCGTTATCGATTCAAACGGCCTGCGCTCCATAACGGAGCACTGCAGCAATCGCAAGAAGGCGCTCTGCGTTTTCGAATACATCTACTTTGCACGCCCAGACTCGGTCATAGAGGGCACCTGCGTGCATGAGGCTCGTCGCCGTGCGGGCTCGCTCCTCGCTCTCGAACACCATGTAAACGCGGACGTGGTTATCGGAGTGCCGGATTCGGGTTTGGATGCCGCTCTGGGTTATGCCCAGCAGTCCGGCATACCCTACGGCGTGGGCTTCATCAAAAACAAGTATATCGGCAGGACCTTTATCCAGCCGGACCAGAAGGACAGGGAAGACCGGGTTCGAATTAAGCTTAACGTCGTCCCCTCCGTTATAAAAGGCAAGCGCGTCGTGATGATCGACGACTCGATCGTCCGAGGAACCACAAGCGCCAGGATTGTAAAGCTTCTGCGGGATGCCGGCGCGAAGGAAATACACATGCGTTCCTCCGCTCCTCCTTTCCTATACCCCTGCTATTTCGGCACTGACATAGACTCTCAGGAAAACCTGATCGCCTGCAAGCATTCGGTCGACGAGATAGCAAAGCTTATAGGCGTCGATTCACTGGGATATCTCAGCGTATCCGATCTCCCGAAGCTCGTTAATCCGGGCTGCGCCGGAACCTGCGACGCCTGCTTCACCGGCAGTTACCCGGTCGACGTTTCCGGAGTATCGGCAAAATCCAAGTTCGATCAGAAAATAAAAGCCAGCGGCAAGGAGGATTAGCATGTCCAAAAGTTTCAGCGAAAGCTATAAGGCCGCCGGGGTGGATATCACCGCCGGTTACGCCGCCGTAGAGCTTATGAAATCGCATATCTCGCGTACAAGGACTCCCGGGGTCATGTCAGATATCGGAGGCTTCGGCGGCCTTTTTATGCCTGATATCGGCGGTATGAAGGCTCCGGTACTTGTCAGCGGCACTGACGGAGTCGGTACCAAGCTCAAAATCGCGTTTATTATGGACAAGCACGATACCGTTGGTATCGACTGTGTTGCCATGTGCGTAAACGACATAATCTGCGCCGGTGCCGCCCCTCTCTTTTTCCTTGACTATATTGCGGTAGGCAAGAATGTGCCCGAAAGGGTTGCTGCAATCGTTTCGGGTGTGGCCGAGGGATGCGTCATGGCGGGTGCGGCGCTCGTCGGAGGCGAGACCGCCGAAATGCCGGGATTCTACCCCGAGGACGAGTACGACCTTGCCGGCTTCTCCGTCGGCATCGTAGATAAGGATAAGATTATCGACAACAACAAGACCGCCGAGGGTGATATCATAATCGCACTCCCATCCTCCGGCGTTCACTCTAACGGTTTTTCGCTCGTCCGCAAGATATTTGACGTTGAAAATAATGATATCAAGGCCTATTCCGGCGAACTCGGCGCGTCTATCGGCGAAACCCTGCTTACGCCGACCAGAATATATGTAAAGCCCGTGCTTGCCCTTTGCAGGGAAGTCGAGGTCAAGGGCATCTCACATATTACAGGCGGCGGCTTTTACGAAAACATCCCCCGCAGCATACCCGACGGCTTTACGGCGAAGATCGACGAGAAGGCGCTTCGCATCCTTCCCATATTCAAGCTTATTCAGCGCATAGGAAACATCCCTGCACGCGACATGTTCAATACCTTCAACATGGGTGTCGGCATGAGCATTACGGTTTCCGGAAAAGATGCGGACAAGGCATTGTCCATACTCCGGGAAAACGGCGAGGATGCCTATATAATAGGGGAGATCGTAAAGGGCGAAGAGGGTGTCGTAATATGCTGAAAAAACGTGTGGCGGTTCTTGTTTCCGGAGGCGGAACGAACCTTCAGGCGCTTATCGATGCCCAGCAAAGCGGAGTTATAAAAAGCGGAGAGATTGTTCTGGTAATATCAAATGTCGAGGGAGCTTACGCACTTGAGCGTGCGAAAAAGCACGGCATAAAGGCAGAGGTCATACTCAAAAGGGAGTGCGGCGGTCAGAGGCAGTTTGAGGAAAAGCTTGCCGAAATGCTTGACGCCGAAAAAATTGACTTCATCGTACTCGCCGGATTCATGGCGATACTAGGCGCCGATTTTACCAAAAAATTTGAAAACAGGATTATAAACATACATCCGTCTCTTATTCCCGCCTTCTGCGGAAAAGGTTTTTACGGCCTCCGCGTGCACGAGGCGGCGCTTAAATATGGTGTAAAGGTGACGGGAGCCACCGTTCATTTCGTGAACGAGATTCCCGACGGCGGGAAAATAATTATGCAGAAGGCCGTCGATATCCTGCCCGGCGACACGCCCGAGGCGCTTCAAAAGCGCGTCATGGAACAGGCAGAATGGGTTATTCTGCCACTCGCGCTCGAGCGGATCTGCTCTGAAAACCAGTGAAAGGAATATCTGACAAATGGAAAATCTGGCAAATTATCTTAGCGGCAACTCATATCCCGGACGCGGAATTCTGATCGGAAAGAGCCCGAACGGGAGATTCGCGATAATATCCTACTTCATTATGGGGCGAAGCGAAAACAGCCGCAACCGCATATTCAGAAGATCCGACGGCGGCATTAAAACAGAAGCCTTTGATCCCGCAAAGCTCTCCGACCCATCGCTTATTATTTATTCTCCAGTCCGCATTTTCGAGGACAGCACAATCGTCACAAACGGCGATCAGACGGACACGATATATGAATATTTGAAAAAGGGCAAAACCTTTGAAGAGGCGCTTCGCACCCGCCGCTTCGAGCCGGACACCCCGAACTTCACTCCCCGCATCAGCGCTTTGGTGACGCTTTCCGGAAGGAATTTCAGTTATAAGCTCAACATTCTCAAAAGCGACGCCGGACGCGAGGCCCAGTGCCATTGCTTCTTCTATGAGTATCCCTCGCCAATAAGCGGGGAAGGCCATATAATTCATACCTATTCAGGCGACGGCAGTCCTCTCCCATCCTTCTGTGGAGAACCGGTCTGCGTCGATACGGAGAACGACATTGAAGCTTATAAGATGAAGATATGGTCCAGTCTAGACAAGGACAATAGGGTTTCACTTTTTGTGCGGTATATAGACCTTTCAACAGGCATTGCAGATACTAGAATTGTAAACAGAAATGGCGGCAAGGCCGAATAACTACTTTCCGCCAATGCTTAAGCTATGCGAAAGGAATGGTTATAAACTATGAACGAAGTTGCTCTTAAGTATGGTTGCAACCCTAATCAGAAGCCGGCGAGAATCTTTATGGATGACGGATCGGAGCTTCCCGTGGAGGTATTGAACGGAAGGCCAGGCTATATCAACTTTATGGATGCCTTCAATTCCTGGCAGCTAGTAAGCGAGCTCAAGGAGGCATTGAAGCTTCCCGCAGCCGCCTCGTTCAAGCATGTAAGCCCGGCGGGCGCCGCAGTTGGCCTGCCGCTTACGGAGGTTCTTAAAAAGATCTACTTCGTCGAGGACAAGGAACTCTCTCCACTTGCCTGCGCTTATGCGAGGGCCAGAGGCGCTGATAGGATGTCATCCTACGGCGACTGGGTGGCGCTTAGCGATGTCTGCGACGTCCCTACCGCGAAGCTTATCGCGATGGAGGTTTCCGATGGGGTTATCGCTCCGGGCTTTGAGCCGGAGGCCTTTGAAATCCTCAGCAAAAAGAAAAAGGGCTCCTACAACCTTATTAAAATCGACCCTGCTTACGTTCCCGAAAAGCTTGAACACAAGCAGGTTTTCGGCATCACCTTCGAGCAGGGCAGGAACGATGTGAAAATCGACGAGTCGCTGCTTTCGAATATTGTTACTAAAAACAGGGATATTCCCGAAAGCGCGAGGCGCGACCTTATCCTTTCGCTTATTACCCTTAAATACACACAGTCGAACTCTGTTTGCTATGCTAAGGACGGCCAGGCGATTGGCATAGGCGCGGGGCAGCAGTCCAGAGTCCACTGCACCCGTCTTGCGGGCGACAAAGCCGACAACTGGCACCTCCGCCAACATCCGAAAGTCCTTTCTCTCCCGTTCAGGGATGGTATAGGCAGGGCAGACAGGGACAACGCGATTGATGTCTACATTTCAAGAACTCCGGAGGATATACTCCGCGAAGGCGCTTGGCAGAATGTTTTTTCATCTCTTCCGGAGCTTTTTACCGAGGACGAAAAAAAAGCTTATCTCGCAACCGTGACAGACGTCGCGCTCGGCAGCGACGCATTCTTTCCCTTCGGCGACAACATCGAAAGGGCTAAAAAAAGCGGCGTTCGCTATGTCGCCGAGGCCGGCGGCTCCGTTCGAGACGACAACGTTATCGAGACCTGCGACCGCTACGGCATAGCCATGGCGTTTACCGGGCTTCGTTTGTTCCACCATTAATCTTATGGGAGGCTGATCTTTATGAAACTTCTAGTTGTCGGCGGAGGCGGGCGCGAGCATGCCATTATAAAAAAGCTGCGTGAAAACAAGGCTGTCGGGGAAATATACGCTTTGCCGGGAAACGGCGGCATAGCGCTCGATGCCGTATGTGTGCCGATAGGCGCGAATGAAATCGAAAAGATCCGCGACTTCGCGGCGGAAAAGAAGATAGACTTTGCCGTCGTCGCTCCCGACGACCCGCTTGTTCTCGGCTGCGTGGATTTGCTTGAAGAAGCAGGCATCCCTTGCTTCGGCCCGAACAAGGCCGCGGCAATCATCGAGGGCAGTAAGGTGTTTTCAAAAAATCTTATGAAAAAGTACGGCATCCCAACCGCAGAATACAACGTCTTTGAAAACGCCGAAGATGCCATAGGTTTTGTTGAAAGCTCGAATACCCTTCCGATAGTCGTCAAGGCAGACGGTCTCGCACTCGGAAAGGGCGTTATAATTGCAGAAACCAAGCGGGAGGCCGTGGACGCCATACGCTCGATAATGACCGACAGAATTTTCGGAGAAAGCGGCAGCCGGATAGTGATAGAAGAGTATCTTACAGGCCCGGAGGTATCCGTGCTTTCCTTCACCGACGGAAAAACCATTGTGCCGATGGTATCTTCAATGGATCACAAGCGTGCGCTCGACAACGACAAGGGCCTCAATACCGGCGGCATGGGCGCTGTTGCCCCAAACCCATATTACACGGAGGAAATTCAAAAGCGCTGCATGAACGAAATCTTCCTCCCTACCATAAAGGCCATGGACTCCGAGGGCCGCAGCTTCAAGGGTTGCCTTTACTTCGGGCTTATGCTTACCGAAAAGGGACCTAAGGTCATCGAATACAACTGCCGTTTCGGAGACCCCGAAACGCAGGTAGTGCTTCCGCTGTTGAAAACCGATCTTTTAAGCATTATGCAAGCCGTGCATGACGGCAGGCTTTCGGATATACACATTGAGTTTTCGGGTGGCAGCGCCTGCTGTGTTATTATGGCATCCGGCGGCTATCCCCAAGCCTATGAAAAGGGCAAGGAGATCACCTTGGGCGACACACAGGACGCGGTAATTTACCACGCGGGAACTAGGCTTGAAAATGGGAAAATTCTTACTAACGGCGGACGTGTGCTTGGAGTAACCGCGACGGCCCCCACATTATCCGAGGCAATAGGGAAGGCCTATGGGGCTGTTTCAAAAATAATCTTCGAGGGCGCGCACTTCAGGCGCGATATCGGAAAAAGGGCTTTGCAATACAAATAAAAGCACTAAGAGGCGTCCGAGAGGCCGCCTCTACTAATAAATAAAAATTTTTTAGGGCGGTGCCGCTATGGTTTACAGAATATATACCGAGAGAAAAAAGGGATTTGACGCCGAGGCCAGGGCGCTCCTTGCCGACATAAGGGAGCTGCTGCAGATCAAATCCGTAACCTCCCTGCGCCTACTTAACCGCTACGACGTTGAAAACATCGACAGATCAGTATTTGAGGCCTGCATAAGCACCGTGTTTTCTGAGCCTCAAACCGACAACGCGTATTACGAGCTGCCGGAGGGCGGTGCCGTTTTTGCCACAGAGTACCTGCCTGGGCAGTTTGACCAGCGCGCGGACTCCTGCGCACAGTGCATACAGTTCGTATCCGGCGGCGAAAAGCCGACCGTACGGAATGCAAGGATCTATATCCTCGGCGGCAATCCGACAGAATTGGAGCTTGCGGCGGTCAAAAAGTATGTGATAAACCCGGTGGAAAGCCGCGAGGCTTCGCTTGAAATGCCCGAAACCCTTGACATTCCTTATGACGTACCCGGGGACGTCCCTGTTTTGGACGGCTTTCTTGAGCTGGACCGCGACGGGCTCTCGGCATTTATCGCCGAGTACGGGCTTGCGATGGATCTGGAAGATATAATGTTCTGCCAGGATTACTTCAAAACCGAAAACCGCTGTCCTACGCTTACGGAAATCAGGATGATAGATACCTACTGGTCGGATCACTGCCGCCATACAACCTTCTCCACTATTATCGACAAAGCCGATATCGAGGACGGTGACGTAAAGGCCGGCTTTGACCGCTACGTTAAAATCCGTTCCGAGCTTGGGCGCACAAAGCCGATGACTCTCATGGACATTGCGACCATCGGCGCGAAGTATCTTCGAAAAACAGGACATCTTGAGCGGCTCGACGAGTCGGAGGAAATAAATGCCTGCACCGTCAAGGTTAAGGTGGACGTAGACGGAAAGGACGAGGATTGGCTGTTCCTCTTTAAGAACGAAACCCACAACCATCCGACGGAAATCGAGCCCTTCGGCGGAGCCGCGACCTG
>JAJUHS010000154.1 GCA_029267755.1 Clostridiales bacterium | reverse complement strand
GGCGCTCCGCGGTGTCATACGCCAGGGATGAAATCTACGGCGACCTCGGCGGCGGGCGCACGATACTCGGCAAAACGCCGCTTCAGCACGGCTACGACCTGGCTGATGCCGTGGGGCACGACGCGCCCTTATGGGCGGCGGGGATGGTTGCGGGCGGAATCCTCGGCGACGCCGCAGCGGAAAGCGCCGCTGCGGAAAGCGCTGCGGCCCCCCTAACCGAGGGCGCGGGGAAGACAAACACTACAAAGCCATTCAATCTCAATCCAACGCATTCAAAAACACTAAGTAATAAGGAGTTCAGTGCATTAGTAGATGACATCAAAGTAAACGGCATTAATGAACCTATAAAATATGTTAAAAATGGCGAAATGTATGTTGTTGATGGACATCACAGATTGCTTGCTGCAAAGAAGCTGGGGCTTCCTGATGTGCCAATTGAAGAAGTAGCACTGCCTTATAAGAGCTATAAAACATATAACGATTTATTTTGGGGTAATTAATTCAACATAAACTAACTGGAACACCCAACATGCCACAATTAAAATACTGTGGCATGTTGAGAGCCAGCACCAAAAGGAGTATCAGCGATGATATATGTTACAGGAGATACTCATATCCCTGTTGATATTAGCAAAGTAAATACAAGGAAGTTTTCTCAGCAGAAAAATTTCTCAGCAGAAGATTACGTGATTATTTGTGGGGATTTCGGTGGCATATGGGATAACGGCCACGAAGAGCAGTATTGGCTAAAATGGTTTACAAATAAAAAATTCACGACATTGTTTATTGACGGGAACCACGAAAACCATCAGATGCTAAATGAGAATTTTCCAATTGTACAATTCCATGAAGGAAAAGCACATAAAATTAATGAAAAAATATTTCATCTGATGCGAGGACAAGTATTCATCATAAACGGTAAAAAGATATTTACAATGGGCGGTGCAAGCTCACATGATATGGAATGCAGAAAAGAAGGGAAGAATTGGTGGCCACAGGAAATGCCATCTCAACAAGAGTACAAGAATGCCACAAATAATCTTGAATTACATGGCTGGAAAGTGGATTATATTATTACTCATTGTGCCCCAGATTCTATCCAACATCAAGTTAAAAATGGATATGAGGAGAACGAATTGACTCATTTTTTAGAAAACATAAAAGATAAGCTTTCCTTCGAAAGATGGTACTTTGGACACTACCATGTTGATAAGCAAATCGCGGACAAATACATTTGCCTTTTTGATAGAATTATCGCTATCGGGTAGAGCTGACCCATGACCCATACCAAGTTTGACGGACACCATAAACATCAAGTAAAATGAGAAGGAAGAAAGGTTTATGGTGAAGAAAGATGGGAAAAGTATTCAGCCCGGAATTCAAGGGGCAGGTATGCAAAAGGATAGTCGAGGGCGGCGAAAAGGTGTCGCAGGTCAGCCTTGAGCTGGACATACACGAGAACACGCTTCACAACTGGGTACGTACATATAAGGAGAGGAACGGTAAGCCGTTTGTCGGCAGCGGGAACATAAAGCCGGAAGATGCTGAAATGAAGCGTTTGCAGCGGGAGAATAAAGAACTCCGAGAGGAAATTGAAATATTAAAAAAAGCCGCAGCCTACTTCGCCAGGACTGTAAAATAGAAGAGAAGTACCTGTTTATCAAGGCTGAGCGAATAAATTACCGTTTGACGAAGCTGTGCAGGGTCTTAGGCGTCAGTCGAAGCGCTTACTATGCATGAAACCGGCAAAAGCAAACGTTTAGAGCGAAGGCAAAAACTCGGCGAAGCTATTGCGAAGAAGTTCTACGAGCATAAGAGGATTGCCGGGAGCACAAAAATTGCGGAGGAAATGCAAAACGCCGGCGAACATGTGAGCCGGGGCATGGCAGCTGAAATCATGCGCGAAAAGGGGCTCAAAAGCAAGACGGTTAAGAAATACAAGGCAACGACGAATTCAAACCACGACCTGCCTGTGGCAGCGAATCTGCTGCTGCGCGAAAGAAACGAAAATGAGCGAATAAACCCCGAAACAGGAAAGCTGCGGGATAAATACGAGCGCACATTTAAATTTGATAAGATAAACACGGCGTGGGTAAGCGATATTACCTACATCGCAACGGATGAAGGCTGGCTGTATCTGGCGGGGATTATGGATATATGCGGCAAGGAAATCGTCGGCTGGGCTATGGACGCCCGGATGACGAAGGAGCTTGTCATAAGATGCTTTGAAAACGCCAGGAAAAAGCGTGGCAGCCCCAAGGGTGTAATTTTGCACAGCGATAGGGGCAGCCAATATTGCAGCAGGCAATATCAGCGGCTGCTTAAAAAGCATGAATTCAAGTGCTCGATGAGCCGTAAGGGAAACTGCTGGGATAACGCCCCGATGGAAAGCTTTTGGGGCAAGCTCAAGCAGGAATGGCTGAACGGCCAGCATTTCCGAACCCGTGAAGAAGCGAAGGCGGCGGTCTTTTGGTACATAGAGGTTTACTACCACCGGAAGCGGCTGCACGCCGGGAACGGCTATCGGACTCCAGCTTCGTTCGTAGCTTAGTCAGCACAAACATTAAAAACCTTGCAATGAAGGCGACTTCAAAAGCAATTGGGATTAATTCTTACCAATACTGCAATAATTGACGAAAACTTGATGTTTTCTTTGTCTTTTAAACTTAGGCTGGGTCAAGACAATTCTGCTGGCCTTGCAAAACAAATAGTATTTAATCCTGAAAAGGCCATTCAAACAACAAAAAATGCATATGGAACAAAGTTTAGTCAAGTTATTTCTGTTCAAGGTGCAAACGGCAAAATTATTGATGTCGTGTTCATTTTTATAAAAAACAACGATGGAGTAATACGGCTTGTTACAAGCATTCCAGCGAAACGATAGGAGGTTCCTTATGTTAAACGAATACGCTGTAGTGGTAGCAACAAAAGATTTATCAAAAGAAATTAAGCGCGGTTGTGTTGGAACAATAGTTATGGTTTATGACAATCCTTCATTGGCTTATGAAGTAGAGTTTTTCAATGATAATGGTGACGCGATTGAACTTTTGACAGTTGAGCCTGACGATATTAGTTTAAAAAGCAATTAGTCATAGGAGGGCGTGCTGGCTCCAGTTCGTACGACCACCTATAAGGTGACCCGTTAAAGCCGCTGGAATAATGGATTTGCGGATTGTCAAGTTAAGTGCAACACTGAATTAAAGAAGACCTCAAAAGGTGTTCTCCAGCCAAGGCATTTACGTGGACGTAAATTGAGTGAGTTGATGAAGCTCTGTACAGCTTCATGAGAAATTTCCGCCATATCT
>JAJUHS010000005.1 GCA_029267755.1 Clostridiales bacterium | reverse complement strand
GGGGTGCCGTCAAGCTCACAAAGCAGCTTGTCTATCGAGGGCTGGTCCATTGCGTTGAGACCGAGCAGAGCTTCCGCGATCTCGGTGTTGACATTTTCAACGGCCCTGAGAACACCTTTGCCTAGGTAACGGGATTTATTGCCGTCGCGGAGCTCGCAGGCTTCATAAATGCCCGTGGAAGCGCCGGATGGCACGGCGGCAATGCCGGTGGTACCATCATCCAGAGCCACCTCAACTTCTATGGTAGGGTTGCCGCGGGAGTCTAGTATTTCTCTTGCGATTACGTCCACGATTTCAAAATACTGCTTCATAAAAGAAAGTCCTCCAGCAATATTATTTAACTATGAGGCTTTTTCCGGTCATTTCCGAAGGCTTCTCCAGCCCTAGCAGTTCGAGCATTGTCGGAACTATGTCGGAAAGCCGCCCGTTATTAAGAGTTACGTCAGCGCCTACTACTATAAAAGGTACGGGATTGGTTGTGTGGGAAGTGCAGGGAGAGCCGTCGGCTTCCAATAACCTGTCCGCATTGCCGTGATCGGCGGTAACTATCGCGATTCCGCCCATGCTGCGCACAGCGTCAAGCACCCTGCCTACGCAGGTGTCCACAGCCTCGACGGCTTGTACGACCGCCTCAAAGACTCCCGTATGGCCGACCATATCGCAGTTTGCAAAATTGATTATAACCGCATCGTACTTGCCGCTGAGAATACGCTCACAAGCCTCGTCGCAGACTTCAAAGGCGCTCATGCGCGGTATCAGATCATAGGTCGGGAAATCGCGCGGCGAGGGAATCAGTACCCTGTCCTCTCCTTTAAAAGGCTTTTCTATACCACCGTTGAAGAAGAATGTCACATGCGCGTATTTTTCGGTTTCGGCGATTCGAAGCTGAGTCATTCCTAGGCTGCTTATGAATTCGCCAAAGGTTTTGCTTGGCACCTCGGGCGGGTAGGCAACGGTTACATTCGGCATTTTTGCGTCATACTGCGTTGCGCAGACATAATTTACCTTAAAGTATCCTCCGCGGCGAACAAAACCGTCAAAATTCTCATCTACAAAGGCCCGCGTAATCTCCCTTGCTCTATCCGGGCGGAAGTTAAGGAAAATAACCGAATCTCCCTCTTTTACGCGGCCCTCAGGGGCCACAATTATCGGCTCTATAAACTCGTCTGTTTTTTCCTCGTCGTAAGAGCGCTGAATTGCTGCAACCGGGTCATCGGCTCGCGTTCCCAAACCGAATACGAGGGCGTCGTAGGCTTTTTGCACGCGTTCCCAGCGATTGTCCCTGTCCATAGCATAGAAACGGCCTATCACAGTGGCTACATGAGCCCCGAATTCGCGGCACTTTTCGACGCAGGCTTCCATGTAATGAATGCCGCTGGTCGGGGAGGAATCGCGCCCGTCCATAAAGCAGTGTATAAACAC
Organism: Clostridiales bacterium; assembly: GCA_029267755.1. GTDB lineage: Bacteria > Bacillota > Clostridia > Oscillospirales > Oscillospiraceae > DUPK01. The sequence goes on along the minus strand of JAJUHS010000005.1, from coordinate 40,521 downwards.
GGTTTTTGCTTTGCGCTGTTTGCATAGCTCCAGAGCGGCCCAAAGATGATTTATGTCGCTGTGAACACCGACGTCCGACAAAAGAATAAAGAAATGCACCGCCGTTTCGTTTTTGACGGAAGCGTCGATAGCATTGACGAAAGCCTCGTTCTCAAAAAAAGAGCCGTCGGCTATCGAGTTCGAGATGCGAAGGAGGTTCTGATAGATAACTCTGCCGGCGCCTATATTCATATGGCCGACTTCGCTGTTGCCCATAGTGCCGGCCGGCAGGCCGACGTCTGTTCCGCTGGCGGAAAGCAGGGAATTGGGATAGTTTGCAAGAAGCTCATCCATGACAGGCGTTTTCGCAACGGATATAGCATTTCCGGGACCCGGCTCCGCTATTCCGTAACCGTCTAGAATGATAAGTGTAGTGGGAGATTTCATTTCTGCCTCCAAAATTTATGGCGCCTATTGGTTTGCGGCGTCGATAATAGCCGCAAAGTCGGCGGGTTTCAGGGATGCTCCGCCTATGAGCCCGCCATCAATATCGTGCATCGCAAGCAAATCATAAGCGTTTTTGGGATTCATTGAGCCGCCGTACTGTATTGTAACCGCACGGGCGGTACGGGCGCCGTAAAGAGCGCGGATAATGGCTCTGATTTTTGTGCATACGTCCGCAGCGTCCTCCGGGGTTGCGGTTTTTCCTGTGCCTATCGCCCAGATAGGCTCATAAGCGATGACTATATGGCGCACCTTTTCGGCGGGTACTCCGCTCAGAGCAAGCTTAACCTGCATCGAAACGACTTCATCGGTAACACCCTGTTCGCGCTGAGCCGAGGTTTCGCCGACGCAGATGATGGGATAAAGACCCGCGTTAAGCACAGCCTTTACCTTGGCGCATACGATTTCGTCCGTTTCTCCGTAATACGCACGGCGTTCGCTGTGACCGACGATAACGTATTTGACGCCGAGATCCCGGAGCTGACTGGCGGAAACTTCTCCTGTAAACGCACCGCTATCCTTATCGCTTACATTCTGTGCTCCGACGGAAATACGGCTGTCGCGAAAAGCCTTTACTGCCTGGGGGAGCATCACAAAAGGAGTGCATACTACCACCTCGCAGTGGCGGACCTTTCCGGCAAGCTGGCGGAGTTCGTCGGTGTACGGCTTTACGTCCGAAGGAAGCAGATTCATTTTCCAATTGCCGGCAATAATAGTCTTTCTGTACTTTTTGTTCACTTGTATTCCTCCATTTTACTTGTCTAACAGGCAAACGACACCGGGAAGCTCGATGCCCTCGAGGAATTCAAGAGAGGCGCCGCCTCCGGTGGAAATATGCGTCATTTTGTCAGCGAAGCCGAACTGATTTACCGCAGCCGCGCTGTCTCCGCCGCCGATGATCGTAACGGCTCCGGATTCGGCCATTGCCTTTGCGACCGCGATTGTGCCGGCGGCGAAGGCGGGGAACTCAAAAACGCCCATAGGGCCGTTCCAGATGACCGTACCGGCGTTCTTTATGGAGCCGGCAAAGACCTCTGCGGTCATGGGTCCGATATCAAGACCCATCTGATCCGACGGCATGGAGTCTACCGAAACGACAGACGGCTTTGCGTCGGCGGAAAATTCGGGCGCAACTACGGCGTCAACCGGCAGGAGCAGGGAAACTCCGTTTTTCTCGGCTTTTTGCATCATTTCGCGGGCGTAATCGAGCTCGGTATCCTCGCATATGGATTTCCCGATTTCCTTGCCCTGAGCCTTCAAAAACGTAAAGGCCATGCCGCCGCCAATGAGGAGAGTATCAGCTTTTTCAAGCAGATTTCTTATTACGCCAAGTTTGTCGCTGACCTTTGAGCCGCCGAGAATAGCTACGAAGGGGCGCTTCGGGTTGTTAAGTGCTCCTCCAAGCTCCGAAAGCTCCTTGGCGAGCAAAAAACCGCTGACGGCGGGCAGATAGTGCGCGACACCCTCCGTAGACGCATGTGCGCGGTGGACGGTTCCAAAGGCGTCGGAAACAAAAATGTCGGCCATATCGGCAAGTTTTCTGGCAAACGCGGGATCGTTCTTTTCCTCTTCCTTATGGAAACGGAGATTTTCAAGCAGCATTATTTCTCCGGGCTTAAGCTCTTTGGCAAGTTTGGCGGCGTCTTCTCCGATAACATCGGAAGCCATCTTTACGGGCGTTCCGAGTAGCTCGGCGAGCCGTGCGGCGACGGGCTTAAGAGACATCGACGGCACGAATTCACCCTTGGGACGCCCAAGGTGCGAGCAGGCAATTACGGCGGCGCCGCCTTCAAGAAGATACTTGATCGTGGGCACGGAGGAAACGATACGGGTTTCGTCCGATATTTCCCCGGTCTTTTTGTCGAGGGGTACGTTGAAATCGCATCTGAGCAGAACCTTTTTGCCGCGAATATCGATATCCTTGACCGTTTTTTTGTTGCAATTCATTTTTATTATCTCCTTGCTATTTTATTTTTTGAATATCAAGTGAGGATTATAGAATATAAGGTTGCGCAGAATCGTTTGCCATTTCTCCGGTTTTTAGTAAATTCGGAAAACCCTGTTGTCTGAGAGCCTCATAGCATAAGATGGCAACGGAGTTTGCCAAATTAAGGCTCCTCGCGCCGCTTACCATCGGGAGGCGTATGCATCGGTCACGGTACCGTTCCCGCAAAAAAAGCGGAAGCCCTGCCGTTTCCTTCCCGAAAAGTATATATGCCCCGTCCGTAAACTCGGCCTCGCAGTAAAATCGCGGCGCTTTGGTTGTGGCAAGCCATATGTTGCCGTCGCCGTTTTTATCGAAAAAGTCATCCAGGTTCTCATAGACGCGGATATCTACCAAGTGCCAGTAATCGAGGCCGGCGCGCTTAACCGCACGGTCGGAAATGTCGAAACCCAGAGGCTTTACAAGATGAAGAATACTGCCGGTAGCTGCGGCTGTCCTTGCGATGTTGCCGGTATTCATAGGTATTTCGGGTTCGACAAGCACCAGATTTACCATAAAAAACGCCAGTTCCTTCCTTAAAAAGTACATTAATTGTATCCCAACGAATCCCTTTTTTCAATATGGTTTTACAATAAATTATTTCTTATATAACCCGTTTTTTGGATTATTTTGCGAAATTGTATATTAAAAAATAAATAATTTTAAGAAATTATTAAATTGGATACGGTCAAGCTGTTGAATAAAGGCCTTACATGGAGTATACTAACAATGCTGCTGTATAAAATTGTATATACAAAGGAGTAAATTTATGAACAACAGGCTGTTTGTGGTTATTCCCTGTTATAACGAGGAAGCGGTCTTGCCCGAAACGTCAAAACGTATTAGGGAGAAGATGGAGGCGCTTATCAAGTCGGGCAAGATAGCCGCCGACAGTCGGGTCGTGCTCGTCGACGACGGGTCGAAGGATCACACCTGGGAGCTTATTCACGGTCTTCACAAGCAAAACAGTTTGTTTTCAGGCGTCAAACTGAGCCGTAACAGGGGGCATCAGAACGCCCTGCTCGCAGGGCTCGCCGCCTCTAAGGACCTTGCCGACATGACAATTTCGATGGACGCCGACCTCCAGGACGACATAAACGCGGTCGATGCGATGGTGGACAAGTACCTGGAAGGCTGCGACGTAGTCTATGGAGTTCGGAGCAGCAGAAAAAAGGATACGTTCTTTAAGCGCTTTACCGCCGAGGGATTTTATAAGCTTACGCGCTCGCTCGGCGGGGAGGTGGTTTTCAACCATGCGGATTATAGGCTGCTCAGCCGCCGCGCCCTAGAGGGGCTTATGCAGTACGGCGAGTCAAATCTGTTTCTGCGCGGCATAGTGCCGATGGTTGGTTTCAAGTCGGATATAGTGACATACGAGCGCGGAGAGAGATTTGCGGGGGAGAGCAAATATCCGCTTAAGAAAATGCTTGCCTTCGCTGTCGAGGGCATCACGTCCCTTTCGGCAAAGCCGATGCGCATGATTTTATCCTGCGGTATAGTAATGATTATTCTGGCGGTTGTGCTCCTTATTATTACAATTGTTCAGTGGATTATGGGGCAAACGCCGTTTAACTGGAAGATTGTCACCATTTCGGTCTGGGGTGTGGGCGGAATGATATTGACATCCCTCGGCATAGTCGGCGAGTATGTAGGCAAAATTTATCTTGAAACAAAAAAGCGCCCGCGCTTTATAATCGAAAGCTTTGTTCACGAGGATTAAAAGGCAACACCACATAAGCAATTAACCCCCTCCTCTCATATAGTAATGGTGTGAGGAGGGGGTTTTATCCGTATTACGCCGTACAACCGCGAAAAAGCCGTGAATTACGCCCATAAATGGGCTTATAAAAGAAACCCGGATTATTATAACTACGACCCGGTAGGCGGGGACTGCACAAATTTCGCGTCGCAGTGCGTCTTCAGCGGGGACGCTGTAATGAACTATACTCCCGATTTTGGATGGTATTACATAGATGCCAATCGAAAGAGCCCCGCATGGAGCGGAGTCGAATACTTCTATTCGTTTATAATAAACAACAAAGACGCCGGGCCCTTCGGAAGGGAAGCGGGAATCGATGAGATACAGCCGGGTGATTTCGTGCAGATGAGGTTCGGCGGACAGTTTCAGCACACACCATTTGTCGTTGCGGCGGGCAGTCCGGCGAATTACGACAATATTCTTGTGGCGGCCCACACCTTTGACTGCGACTATACGCCGCTAAGCAGCTTTGATTTTTCAGACATTAGGTTTGTCAAGATATTAGGGGTAAGGCGCTGGAGCTGAACTGAATAAATATTATTCGGCCGGAGGAGCTTTAAAGCTCTTCCGGCCGATCGCTTTGTTGATTATTCCATTCGAAGACCGGTAAGGTAGCGCCTCAGCATATCCAGCGCATGATTTACAGCCATAATCCTTATTCTGTTCCTGTCCGCGCCGAGGTGCAGCTCCCTGCAATAAGTACAATCGAAAGCAGAAAGCGAAACAAACACCGTGCCGATCTCATTTCCGCGTTCGTCGGTATCCGGGCCCGCGACACCGGTTATTCCGATTCCAAAGTCGGCTCCGATCTTCTCCTTTACGCCCTCGGCCATCGCTTTTGCGACCGCTGAGCTCACCACGCCTTCCTTCTCGATAAGCTCGGCGGGAACGCCGAGAAGCAGGGTTTTCGTCTTATCTGCATAAGTTACGACGCCGCCGGAAAAAGATTTTGAGGCGCCGGGTATGTCGGTAATGCGCTTTTGAAGCAGTCCGCCGGTGCAGGACTCCGCTACCGCGACCGTAAGATTTTTTTCGCGCAGGATGCGCAGCACGACGCTCTCGAGATTTTCCTCGTCGATGGCGTATATGAAATCGCCTATCGTTTCGCGCACCTTTTCAAGGACGGGAGTCATAAGGGCTTCGGCCTCCTCCACCGATGCGGCCTTGGCGGTTACTCTGAGCATGACCTCGCCCTCCTTTGCATAAGGCGCGAGGGTCGGATTTTCAAGTGCGAGCATCATATCGTGAAGCTTATCCTCTACTACGCTTTCTCCCATCCCGAAGATTCTTATGCTGTGCGAAATTATCTCGGAGTCCGACAGCTCGCGAAGGTAAGGTACGGCACAGTTGTTGAACATGGAAACGCACTCTCTCGGGGGGCCGGGAAGCATAATCACATGTTTGCCGTCGCCTCGGAAAGCGCAGCCTGGGGCTGTGCCCCAATGATTCCGGAACACTGTGCAGCCCTCGGGCAGCATGGCCTGACGCATATTGTTCTCGGTTATATTGGTTCTGCGGAGGCTTTTTTCGAAGTAGCTCCTTATATTCTCCGCTTCCTCCTCGTTGAAAACCAGCTTTTTGCCGAAGCATTCGGCAACGGTTTCCTTCGTGAGGTCGTCGCATGTGGGCCCAAGACCTCCCGTCGTTATCAAAATGTCGGCGCGGCGCTTCGCGATTTCAACGGCAAGGCGGAGCCTAGCGGGGTTATCACCGACTACCGTGTGGAAAAACACATTTATGCCGAGCGCCGAAAGTCCTTCGGAGATATCCCTAGCATCTGTATTTACGGTGTTGCCGAGCAGCAGTTCCGTGCCTACTCCGATTATTTCAGCTGTCAATGCCATATATAAACTCCCTCCAAAAGAATGAATTTGCGTAAATCCGCGCATTCGTATCGGTTAAATATAGTGATACCTAAAGGTTTTTATACGCGAATTCTTATAATTCCGTTTAATGCGTCCTCAATGAGCGCATTAATATCTAGAGCGGCCTCCACGCTTTCAACGTCCTCAAGGCGGGGCTTTGTTCTAGGACGGCGCGGCGTAAAGACGGTGCAGCAATCCTCATAGGGCAGTATCGAGGTGTCAAAAGTTCCGATTTGGCGCGAGATACGTACAATTTCCTCTTTATCCATACCGATAAGGGGGCGAAATACTGGAAGTGTGCAACAGGCTTCCGTAACCGCCATGGCTTCGACGGTCTGGCTCGCCACCTGGCCGAGGTTTTCGCCGGTTATAAGCGCCTTGCAGCCGTTCATGTCGGCGATCCTCTGTGAAATGCGCATCATAAAGCGGCGCATTATGATCGTGAAGTATTCTTCCGGGCATTTCGAGCGGATTTCCTCCTGAATATGAGTAAAGGGGACAATTTCGACCGTCATTTTGCCGCAGTAATGCGTGAGTATCGAAGCAAGGTCGAGAACCTTCTGCTTCGCAAGCTCGGAAGTGTAGGGAAATGAAAAAAAGTGTACCGGAATAATTTTAAGTCCTCGCTTTGCCATCATATAGGTCGAAACCGGACTGTCTATACCTCCTGAGAGAAGCGAAACGGCGCGCCCCGAGGTTCCGACGGGCAGACCGCCCGCGCCCCTTACCCCGCCTGCGTGGACGTAGGCTGCAAAATCTCGAACCTCAATGTAAACGGTCACCTCCGGATTGTGCATATCGGCGGCCAGATGCGGAAAGGCGTCCTGAAGCTCTCCGCCGATAAACTGGGAAAGCTGGATAGACGTCATGGGGAAGCTCTTGTCCGAGCGTTTTGTTTCAACCTTAAAGCTTCTTGCGGAGGAAAGCTCGTCCGCGAGATATTTTCGCGCCGTCCGAAGTATTGCGTCGGCCGACTTCTCGCAGGCGGCGGCCCTTGAAAGAGTTATGATTCCGAAAACCTGCTTAAGCGCTTCAAAAGCCTCGTCCATATCGCAGCCGCCGCTTTGCGGCTCCACATAAATTGTGGATTGCAGGGAATAGACCTTGAATTTCCCGAGCCCCTCAAGGCGATGGTTAATATTGGCGATTAGCCGCTGCTCAAAGTATTTGCGGTTAAGCCCCTTGAGCACAAGCTCGCCCAGTTTAAGTAAAATAATATCGTCCAAGCGCGAGTCTCCTTTTGGTTATTATTGAAATATAGGCAATTTTCTGCATTATGCAGAAGCTTATGCGTTTTCGTCCTCATTAAAATCTATGTTTCGGTATTGTATCGCCTCGGCGAGATGCGCAGGTTTGATATCCTGACTTTCGGCTAGATCCGCAATCGTTCTGGCTACACGCAAAATGCGGTCGTAGGAGCGAGCCGTCAGCCCAAGCCTGTTATAAGCGTTCTGCATAAGCTTGCTGCACGCTTCGTCAAGTCTGCAATACTCGTTCAATGCGCGCAGGTTCATCGAGGCGTTGCTTTCGATTCCGCGGGCGCGCTGCCGCTCTCTGGCGGAATTAACCCTTGATTTTATAACCGATGACGGTTCACCGTCGCCATTTTTCGACAGTTCGTCATATTCAAGGGAGGGGATGTTGATAAAAATGTCTATGCGGTCGAGAAGGGGACCGGAAATGCGGTCGTGATATCGCTTCACGGACTGGGGGGAGCAGGTGCAGCGTCCTGACGAATGCCCGTACCAGCCGCATTTGCAGGGATTCATAGCGCAAACAAGCATAAATCGGCTCGGGTATGTAGCTCCGCCGGAAACGCGCGAAATCGTGATCTGCCCATCCTCCATCGGCTGGCGCAAAACCTCCAGAGCGTCGCTTTTAAACTCCGGAAGCTCGTCCAAAAAAAGGACGCCGTTGTGCGAAAGAGAAATCTCGCCAGGCTTGGGATTCGAGCCGCCGCCAGACAGCGCGACCGAGGAAACGGTATGGTGCGGGCTTCTGAAGGGCCGCTGTGTTATGAGAGGATTTTTGCGGCTTGTCAGTCCCATAACGGAATGTATCTGCGTGGTTTCAAGAGCCTCCGTCCGGCTCATATCCGGAAGAATACCCGGAAGACGCTTTGCCAGCATGCTTTTTCCCGCGCCGGGCGGGCCGCTCATAAGCACATTATGGCCTCCAGCGGCGGCAATTTCAAGAGCGCGCTTGGCGGAATACTGCCCCTTGACCTCGGCAAAATCCGGAACCGGCTGATTGCAGCCGGAAATTTCGGGCGCCGAAACAGGAGAAATTTTGGCGCTTCCGTCAAGGTGGGCAAGCAGATCCTTGACGTGCGAAACGGGATAAACCGAAATGTTTTCCGCGAAGCTCGCCTCGGCCGCGTTCTCTTCGGGGACGAACAAAGCGCCGATTCCGAGCCTTGCGGCGCTCAAAGCCATCGGCAGAGCGCCGGGGACGGGACGAACCTCTCCGCTTAACGATAACTCACCAAAAAATGCGGCGTCGTCGGGCAGGGCTTTAATTTCTCCGGAAGCAGCCAATATTCCCATAAAAACAGGCAGATCATATACCGTCCCCGCCTTCTTTGTATCGGCGGGGGCGAGATTTACGGTGATGCGGCTCACGGGAAATTTTAGGGAGCAGTTTTTGACGGCGGCGCGGACACGTTCGCGCGCCTCGCGCACGGCGGCGTCGGGAAGCCCGACTATGTCAAAGGAGGGCAGGCCGCCGGAAAGGAAGCATTCTACGTTCACTTCGTAGCCAATTATTCCGTTGAGGCCGAGGGAACGGACTTTTGTGACCATCTGGTTGCGCTCCTTCCATATGACTGTTTATTTACGGATTGAGCCACTGAATAAAGGCTGTTTTATCCTTTCTGTTATATCCGGCCTTTTCATAAAAACGAAGCGTGGCGTCTTCTTTCGATCCGGTAAGAAGCATTATCTTATAGCAATTCGCAGATAACGCGATTTCCTTTGCATAGTTCAGGCAAGCTGTCGCAAGGCCCCGGTTGCGGAATTTTTCATCTGTAATTACATTTTCAATAAGAGCGTAGGGCCTTTGCCGATGTGTCAGATTGGGAATAATGACTGCCACGCAGGAGGATACAATTTCTCCGTTTTCTTCAGCGACAATGATATGATGTTTTGGGTCATCGATTATTTGCTTCCAAAGCAACTGCAATTCATTAGTATATTCCGGCATTTTATTCCCATGCAGCTGCGAGTAAAGCCGCAGGAGCCCTGCAAGTTCGTTTTCCAGAACTTCTCTTATCATATCTAAACCCTCATTGTGATTACTATGATATGTATTCTAATATTTTTTTAGCCGCTTGTCTAGCAGACAGCTCGCCGACATCTATTTTCACGCTGTCCATCTGGGAATAGTTGCTCAGTCTAGGTATGCTTTTTGATATTGCGTCCTCAGTTCGGAGACCTTGCCTGATATCGTTTTCCAGCCTTTTTTTCAACGCATCCTCCGAACACACAAGAGAAAAAATATACAGTTTGCTGTCCCCGACATTCAATCTCGATAAAACGTCATTAATAATACTCTGCTGGTGCATAACCCAGCAGAAAATAATGTGTTCAAACTCCGAGCAGGATAGAAAATTGTTCAAAATATGGGTGATGTTATCAAGAACCATTCTCTTTGTTTCCTCGGTTACAATAAACGGCGACATATCCCAGCACCAGTCGCCGTCCAGAAAAGCGCACCTGGGCAGGAGCTTACTCAGGATTTTACTGGTAGTGGTTTTACCGACACCCATCGTTCCATTGATAATAATTAACTTTTTCATAATTATTCACCGTAACTCCGCCGATATTATTAGCAGGCATTGCCTTATTTCATCGGAATAGGAATAATACTGGAATTACTTGAAATATAATAACACTACTTTTTCATATGTGCAAATTTTTTAGATATAATAATACAAAATACATTATTATTATAAATACTTTGCATTTACAATGGTAAAGTAAAATGTTAAAATGTACCTTAATATGATATAGCTACAAAAAGCTATACATTTGATAGGAGGACAATTATGGCAAGAAAACTGAAAACGATGGACGGAAATACCGCAGCCGCCCACGTTGCTTACGCTTTCACCGATGTAGCGGCCATCTATCCAATAACGCCGTCGTCGGTAATGGCTGAGCTTGTCGACAAATGGTCGGCCGACGGATTGAAAAACATCTTCGGACAGACCGTTAAAGTCGTTGAAATGCAATCGGAGGGAGGAGCTGCCGGCGCTGTGCACGGTTCTCTGGTTGCCGGAGCGCTTACGACAACGTTCACCGCGTCACAGGGTCTTCTCCTTATGATTCCCAATATGTACAAAATTGCGGGAGAGATGACGCCGAATGTAATCCATGTATCCGCCCGTGCCCTCGCTACGCATGCCCTTTCAATTTTCGGCGATCATTCGGACGTTATGTCCTGCCGTTCCACAGGCTATGCAATGATGGCGAGCTCAAGCCCGCAGGAGGTAATGGACCTTTCAGCGGTGGCTCATCTTGCCTCAATTAAGGGAAGCCTGCCGGTTCTCAACTTCTTCGACGGTTTCCGAACCTCGCATGAGCAGCAGAAGATCGAAGTATGGGACTACAGCGATCTTGGAGAACTGATAGATCAGGATGCTTTGGCCGCTTTCCGCCGCCGTGCAAACAATCCGAATCATCCGCATCTTTTCGGTTCCGCAGAGAATCCTGACACATTTTTCCAGCACAGAGAGGCCTGCAACTCGAAGTATAATGAATTCCCGGCTGTAGTGCAGGAGTATATGGACAGAATCAACGCGAAGATCGGAACCGACTATAAGCTCTTTAACTACTACGGAGCTCAGGATGCCGAGCGCGTGATAATCGCTATGGGTTCTGTCTGCGATGCTACGGAGGAAGTCGTGGACTATTTGAACGCCAGAGGCGAAAAGGTCGGTCTTGTCAAGGTGCGCCTGTACCGTCCGTTCAGCATAAATGCGTTTGTCGAAGCGCTGCCCGAAACGGTAAAATCCATAGCGGTACTCGACAGGACTAAAGAGCCCGGCGCTTTGGGAGAGCCACTTTACCTTGATGTCGTATCCGCTCTCCGCGGCACAAAGTTTGACAAAGTGAAGGTCGTTGGGGGACGTTACGGTCTCGGCAGCAAGGATACGACTCCCGGAGCCATCATTTCCGTGTACAACAACCTTAAGGACGCGGAGCCGAAAAACGGCTTTACGATCAGCATTGTTGACGACGTAACGAACCTCTCGCTTCCCATTACCGAGGAGCCGGATACCACACCCGCCGGAACGGTTTCCTGCAAGTTCTGGGGACTTGGCTCCGACGGCACCGTCGGCGCCAACAAGAACAGCATAAAGATTATAGGCGACCATACAAACAAAAAGGTTCAGGCTTATTTCCAGTATGACTCCAAGAAGTCGGGCGGCGTAACAATTTCGCACCTCCGTTTTGGGGACAAACCGATAAAGTCCACTTATTATGTTTCCAAGGCTGATTTCGTGGCCTGCCACAACCCGTCCTATATTGAAAAGTTCGATATGGCTCAGGATATAAAGCCGGGCGGAACCTTCCTTATAAACTGTGCATGGAACGCAGAGGAGCTCGGGGAGCATTTGCCCGCCGCAGCAAAGCGCCACATCGCGAACAACAATATTAAGGTATATACCTGCGATGCTATTAAAATTGCAAAAGAGCTCGGCCTCGGAAACCGCACCAACATGACTCTCCAGGCGGCATTCTTCAAGCTGGCGAATATCATCCCTATAGACGAGGCCGTAAAGTATATGAAGGACGCTATCGTAGCTTCCTACGGAAGAAAGGGAGAAGCCGTAGTCAAGATGAACTATGCCGCTGTCGACGCGGGACTTGAGGAGGTAAAGGAGCTTAAAATTCCCTCCGACTGGAAGACAGCGGAGGATAAGCCGACCAAAGTCAGGATCGAGAGTGATCGTGCCGATCTTGCAAAGTATGTTGAAGACGTGCTTCTCCCTGTAAACGCTATGCGCGGAGACAGCCTGCCGGTTTCGACCTTCGCGGATACCGCGAACGGCGTGCTGCCGCAGGGTACTGCAGCGTTTGAGAAGCGCGGAATCGCTGTGGACGTGCCGGAATGGATACCCGAAAACTGCATCCAGTGCAATCAGTGCTCCTATGTATGTCCACACGCGGTTATCCGTCCGTTCGCTCTCAGCAAGAGCGAGCTTGACGCCGCTCCCGCAGGCATGAAGACGGTGAAGATGACAGGCAAGGGCTGCGAGGACTATTCCTTTGCTATGGTTATTTCCACGCTTGACTGCACAGGCTGCGGAAGCTGCGCAAACGTATGCCCGGCAAAGAACAAGGCTCTTGTTATGAAGCCGATAGAGACACAGCTTGAAGAGCAGAAGGCCTTCGACTATGCGGCAAAACACGTTTCCGAAAAGGAACTTCCGTTCAAGGCGGACACCGTCAAGGGCACTCAGTTCAAAAAACCGCTGTTCGAGTTCAGCGGAGCCTGCGCCGGCTGCGGAGAGACTCCGTATGCAAAGCTTATCACACAGCTCTTCGGCGACAGAATGTATATCGCGAACGCGACAGGCTGCTCCTCCATCTGGGGCGGAAGCGCACCGAGCACCCCGTATACTGTCAACAAGGACGGCAAGGGTCCGGCCTGGGGCAACTCCCTGTTCGAGGACAACGCCGAGTTTGGCCTCGGCATGGCGATAGCCAATAAGCAGCGCCGTGCAAAGGCAAAGGAATTGGCTGAGGATTTAGCCGCAAACAGCAAAAGCGATTATGTAAGAGCAGCGGCTGCCGAGTGGGTAGAGGCGTTCGACGACGCCGAGGCCTCAAAGGTGGCTGGCGCCAAGCTTGAAGCTGCTCTCCTCAAGAGAAAGTCGGAAAGCGACTGCAAGGTGGCTGCCTCGCTTTATGAGATGCGCGATTTGTTTGTAAAGCCGTCCGTCTGGGTATTCGGCGGCGACGGCTGGGCTTACGATATCGGATACGGCGGACTTGACCATGTGCTGGCAAGCGGCGAAAACATTAACGTATTTGTATTTGACACCGAGGTTTATTCAAATACCGGCGGCCAGGCTTCCAAGGCCTCGCAGATCGGTCAGGTAGCGCAGTTCGCTGCGGCCGGCAAGGCGGTCAAGAAGAAGAATCTAGCGCAGATGGCTATCTCCTATGGCTATGTCTACGTTGCGCAGATCGCAATGGGCGCAAACTACCAGCAGACTCTCAAGGCAATCTCCGAGGCAGAAGCATACGAGGGGCCGTCGCTTATCATAGCTTACGCCCCCTGCATAAACCACGGATCGAAAAACGGCATGGGCAAGTCGATCCTTACGATGAAGACTGCCGTCGAAGCCGGATACTGGAATATATTCCGCTTCGATCCGAGACTCGAGGCCGAAGGCAAGAATCCGATGATGATAGACAGCAAGGAGCCGACAGGCAGCTTTACCGATTATATCATGAGCGAAGTTCGTTATAGCTCCCTTGCGCGGAGCTTCCCGGAGAGAGCCAAGGAGCTCTTCGCCGAGGCTGAGAAGAACTCGAAGATCAGGTATGAAAAGCTTGTCGCTCAGAAGGAAATGTACGATAAGAAATAGGCGATATTACGCGGGGTTTCAGCAGATGTAAAACGGAGGAGAGGAATTTATGTTCCTCTCCTCTTGCATTGGGTATATATATTAAAAAATTAATCAAGATATTTTGCGTCAAAACAGTCTATACTCAAAATATCCGACAGCTCCGTCAATACAGGTGTTAATCCGTTTTCTCCGTAACGTATCGGGGCGTCGGCAAGAGTGTCGCTGCTTTTGTAAACGGGCAAAGTAAATTTGACGGTTGTACCCTGCTTTTCACGGCTTTCTATTACCATGGAGCCGCCATGGCACGAAATCAGGTAACGGGAATAGGCTAGGCCCATTCCAAGGCCCTGCTCGGGATCGCTCAGCAACTTGCGAGTCAGGCGCGGCTCAAATAATGAAGGTATGACATTCGAAGCGACACCCGTACCAGTATCTGTTACAGTTACAATAAAATAATCGTTTGAACGGGATACACTTACAGTAATATCGTCTCCCACCATGGTATGGTTCAAGCTGTTTGACAAAAGATTCAAAAGCACATATTCGATATTGTCAAAATCAGCTAAAACATTGGCGCTTGTAAGGCTAGTCTTATACCATATTTTCACGCCTCGCTCCTTTGTAAGGAGCGAGACGGTATCCACCAGATTACCGCAAAGCGAAAGCAGATCCACACAATTTAAATGCAGCTTCGTACTGTGCGACCGCATCTCGGCGAATCCCGATATATTGTTTGACAGGCGAAGAAGCTTGAAGTAATTTTTATAGATTGCGGCAAGATTCTTGGAAAGAATATCGTTGCCGCTGTTCTCTATTATTGGAATCATCATATTTGCCGCAGAAGAAAGCGTTGCGAGCGGAGATCTCATGGCTTCATTTACCGTAGCAAGAAAATCAAAATCTGCTTTTTCCTCGCTTTTTCCCTCAACAATAATATAAAAACGATATTCCTCAATTTTATAAATGCTCAGGGAATAAATCTTTCCGTCAAATTCAACACAGGTGTTTACGCGAGCGGCATCGCTTTCCAAAAGCTCGGCGGGAACAAAACCCGATAGCGAATCCGTTACCGGAAAGAGCTTTTTGAATGCATTGTTTTCAAAAACGGTTACACCATCTTTTTCGATAATAATAGCTTCGGAAAGCTGAGAAAAAAGCTCGAATAAAATATTTATATCCAATGCCCCCGCCCCCAAACTTAGAAGAATATAGTTTGCTTAGATAAGGTTTGTATTATATCAAAAAATATCCAAATATCAATGTAAATTATATAAAAATTCTATTAATAATACTAAAACAGAAAAAAGCCGATTCCCGTCCCGGAATCGGCCTCGAAATTGGTGCCGCTGACCGGGATCGAACCGGTACGATGTTTACACATCACGGGATTTTAAGTCCCGGGCGTCTGCCAGTTCCGCCACAGCGGCATCAGAACACATTTTATCATTGAGGTTTATTTTTGTCAACTGCAATGCAAACTGAGACGATGTCCTCTTTGTTCTTTTCCTTCCGCAGCATTTCAGGCTTTCTTAGAAGCATATATACATATGAAAATTGATACAAAAATTGTATGAAATTATACTAAAAGCGAAATAGAGCAAATTATTAAGATCATAATTGTTGAAAGAGGCAAATAATTGTGATATTATTAAACTGGATTAGGTACATTCGATTAGAAAGGTGAACGCAAATGGAGGGACAGCTATTTTATAACCAGTTTTACGATCTGCCACAGCGGGATATCAACTTCTTTCAGTTTGTTCAGGAAATAAAACAGCACCATTTGCTATGGCGGGAAAACATGACTCTGCTGATTCTCCTCAAGGGAGAGGTTGAGCTTACTGTTCATGGGCAAGTGACCATTATGAAAGAGGACGATCTGTACCTTGTAAATCCGAATTATGAATACTCGACAATGGCCCGAACCAAAAATTGTCTTGCGGCAGTAGTCATCTTTGACCCGGTAATATTCCGGCGAAATACCGATAACTTTGACGCTCTGATCTTCGACTGCCGTACGACCGAGGAAAACAGATATGAGGATAAATTTAACCGTATCAGAGGATTAAGCGCGTTTCTTATGAAGCGCGGAATGAATGAGGATAATCTTCTGGATGTTGAAGGCGGATATTATCTTTTCGCGTCACTGCTGATGCGCGATTTCCCTCCCGAATACTATTCTACCGGCCTCGGTGAGCAGCGGCTTTATACGTTTGACAATATACTTGAATACATACGCGGTAATTATAAAAGCAATATTACTTTGCAGGACGTGGCAAAGGTGGGAAACTATAATCCCGCGTACATCTCGCATCTTTTCAAATCCAAGGTTAGGGTGGGTTTTCACGACTGCGTTACGCGGCTTCGTCTCCGCAGCGCGGTGGCCGACCTGAACCATACGGACAAATCCATGGTTGAGATAGCTCTGGATAACGGGTTTCCTAATGCCAAGTCATTTTACAAGAGCTTTCGTGACATGTACCAGAAAACCCCGTTTCAGTACAAAAAGCAGATCATGTCCGGAGAGTTTTCGGATCTTCGCTCGTCTGCCGAGCAGCAGCAGTCTCAGCAGAAGATTAACGAGATGGGCATACCGTACCCTAACGACATAGTTGAGAAAAAAATTAAGGAATATATGGATAAAATGTGCCTTATTTGAAATTAAGATCTAAAATTTTTACGTTTTCAAAGCGGATTATTTATATGTTTTATCATGCAATACTGCAAAAAGGGCTTCACGGACGTTTGTGAAGCCCTTTTCCTGCAAATATAAGGAAAAGTGAACACTGTTCTCTAGAAATGCGTTATTTCTTTAGAATTATTAATATCAATATTTTTTGGGCGAATTATTAACGATTGTAGTATATTATAAAGCGGCATTTGCATAAGGAGGTTTTTATGAAAAAAATAAGGGTTTACAGCGGCTTTTTTTCTAAAGCGCCTTTGGAGTATAAGGGTGAATATGTATATAAGGTTATTGGCGTTAAAGAACAGCGTGGGGCGAGATATTTCCTGCTGGAGCATGACGGGTGGATAAAAACGGTCGGTCAGGAAATGTATATAGGACGCAGTGAAAACGAGATATGGGGAAGGGCCGAAGAGGTTGAGACCGATGAAGCAACGGGAGAGATATGTTCGGTTAAGGAGCTCGGTTTTTTGCGCATGGCTTGACCGTTGAAGCAAAATAATGTAAAATCTTTTCACGGCGGTTGCCCGGGCTTTTCGGCAGCCGTATTTTGCTTATTAGATACTTTTGCGGAGGCTTGGTATATGAACTGGCTTGAAATCACGGTAGATGCAAAAAACGGCGGCGTCGATGAGCTCAGCGCTATTCTTGAGGGAGCGGGTATAGAGGAACTGATCATAGAGGACGAAGCCGACTTCGAAAGCTTTCTTGAGACGAACAGGGAGTACTGGGATTACGTAGACGAGAAGCTTCGCAATGAAAAGCAAGGGGTAAGCCGTGTAAAGTTTTATGTTACCGACGACTTTGAAGGCCGAGCCTTGCTTGAAGAGGTAGGAAGGCTGCTTTCTCAGAGAAATTTCTCTGCGTCTGTAATTCCGGTACGCGACGAGGACTGGGAAAACAACTGGCAGAAGTACTATAAACCGATAGAGATCGGAGAGAAGCTCATTGTTGTTCCCGAATGGGAGGAGATACCGGCGCGGGGCGAAAGAGCGATTCTGCGCCTGAATCCCGGACTTATTTTCGGCACAGGCTCGCATCCTACGACTCAGATGTGCCTTAAGGAAATTGAAAAAAGCGTCCAAAAGGGCGCAAAGGTACTCGATCTTGGCTGCGGCAGCGGCATTCTCGCAATCGCCGCTCTGTTGCTCGGCTGTGAGAGCGCTGTTGGCTGCGATATTGACCCCAAGGCACCGGATACCGCTGCCGCAAACGCGGAGCTTAACGGCATCGGCGGAGATAGATTCAGGATTTACGCGGGAGACGTTCTGAAGGATGAAGCCTTCAGGGCTGTTATAGGCTCGAAGAAGTATGAAATCGTATGCGCCAATATCGTAGCCGACGTCATAATGGCTCTTCTGCCCGACGTCCCAGGTTGGCTTGCGCCGGAGGGAATATTCATCTGCTCGGGGATAATCGAAGGGCGGCAGGACGAAGTTAAGAAAGCTATAAAAAACAGCGGGCTACGAATAATCGAAGCCCGCCATGAAGACGACTGGTATTGTTTCAGCGCTTGCCTGCCGTGCTTGCCGTAGCACCGGCTTCTGCCTTGAGCTTTAATTTTCTCGCCAGAGGAAGCAGGACGCCGCCTACGGAATTTCCAAGAGTCATAACTATAAGATAAAGAACGGCTTTGGCGCTCCACATATTAGCTATAGAGAAATAGAACATGTTTGCGACACAGTGCTCAAAGCTGCAGAGAATAAAAACAGGTACGCAGAATAAAAGACCAAGATACTTTCCAAAATCATGTGGATTGTTTTTGAAGCTGTCGACTGCTATAAACATCAAAATTCCGCAGAATACGGCAAGAATAAAGATGCTAAGCAGATTGTCGTTAAGCTTCGTGGCTACAAGAGTTTGGGCTTTTTGAGATAAGGAAGCTATGCGGGTCGCACGGATCAAATAGCCCGGAATAACGGTGCCGACAAGATTACCAAGCCAGATGCTTCCCAAAAACAAAAGATATGACGGCTTGTTGTCAAATATGTATCCAACCTTGCCGGTATACAAGTTCAAGCCGTTTACGCAAACTGTGAACAAACCGACGGTGAAGAACAAAGAGCCGATTATTTTGTTGTCGACGGCCAGAAAAACAACGCCGCCGATTGCTATTGCCGCGCCTCCTGCGACGGAGTATAAGAAAGATGCAAATTTGCTCATTCGACTGCCCTCCTAAAAATTTTACGCTATTAGTATAGAGTTTAAATAAATAGGGCAACAATTTCAATGCTTAAATCAACGGAGGTTTTGTAATATATTATCGAGTTTTTATTGAATTTTGCGCAAAAAAATTCAGAAAATTAAAAAAGCTAAGCTTTTACATTTGCTTTTATGGAAATTATTATAAAATATATCCGATATAAATTTCAAACATGGGGATCATAAGGAGATATATGAAAATAAAATTGGCGGCGCCCTGTCTGTTCGGGCTTGAAGGTATTGTTTCGGACGAGCTGAAAAGACTTAAGATGGATAACGTGCAGGCTGAAAACGGCAGAGTGCTGTTTGCCGGAGACGCTTCGGCGATAGCAAGGTCGAATATCGGACTTGCCTGCGCGGAGCGCGTTCAGATACTTATGGGAGAATTTGACGCATTAAGTTTTGTCGACCTGTTTGAGGGTACAAAGGACTGCCCTTGGGAAAATTTTATTCCCAGGGACGGGGCGTTTCCGGTCAAGGGACATTCGCTTAACTCAAAGCTGCATTCAATTCCAGATTGCCAGGCCATAATCAAAAAGGCCGTTGTCGAGCGTCTGAAGCGGAAGTACCGCACGGACTGGTTCACTGAAACGGGTGCAAAGTATCAGATACGCTTCATAATAATGAAGGACAGGGTGTCCCTTTACATCGATACGAGCGGAGCAGGTCTGCATAAAAGAGGTTACCGGCCGGTCGGTAATGAAGCGCCTCTTCGCGAAACTCTCGCGGCGGCTATGGTAAGGCTAGCAAGGTACAGAGGGCGGGAGGAGTTCTGCGACCCGTTCTGCGGCTCCGGCACGATAGCTATCGAGGCTGCTCTGGCCGCGAAAAACCGCGCGCCTGGAATAAACCGTAGTTTTGAAGCCGAAAATTGGGATATGATCCCGAAATCAGTTTGGGAGGACGAGCGGGAGGCCGCGAGGGCGCGCGAGTTTATGGGAAACTACAATATCTGGGGCGGCGATATAGACCCGAAAAGCGTGGAGGTTGCGAAGCAGAACGCTCGACGCGCAGGGGTATCGGATGTTACCGCTTTCGAGATTGCGGACGCTTGCAAATTTACGCGGCGGACAAGCGGCGGGATAATTGTGACAAATCCTCCTTACGGGGAGCGTATTATGCAGAATGAGGAGGCGGAGGCGCTGTACCGCGCATTCGGCAGGGCCTACAGGGAGCTTGACGGCTGGAAGCTATACCTTCTGTCCTCGCACACGGAATTCGAACGTACCTTTGGAAAAACCGCGGACAAGAAAAGAAAGCTTTATAACGGAATGATAAAATGCGATTTGTTTATGTACTTGCAGGCGGTGTAGGATGAAGCATTTGTTTGTAATTAACCCGGCGGCCGGGAAAAAGGATCATACAAAAGAGACGATAGAAAAGATACGCGAGGCAATGTCGGACAAAGCGCCGGAGGAGCGGTATGAGATATACATTACGAAAGGGCCTATGGACGCCTGCGGAGCCATACGCGAGCGTGCGGCTGACGGCGAGGAATTGAGGGTTTACGCCTGCGGGGGCGACGGCACGCTTAACGAATGCGCAAACGGTGCGGCGGGGATGAAAAATGTCGCACTGACCCATTATCCCACGGGTACGGGTAACGACTTCTGCAAGATATTCGGCGAAGGGGCTGAAAAGTTCAAGGATCTTAAGCTCCTCATAGAAGGGGAAGAGATGACAATCGACCTTATAAACTGCAACGGCCGGTACAGCATAAATATCTGCTCCGTAGGGATAGACGCAAGAATAGGCACGGACGTACATAAGTATTCCGATCTGCCTCTGGTTTCAGGTCACGGCGCCTACATAATTTCCACTGCGGTAAACTTCATAAAAGGAATAAGCCGTCCGCTTAAGGTAATACTAGACAATGAGGTTTTAGAGGGCGAGTTTTCGCTCATCTGCGCCTGCAACGGACGTTATTACGGCGGCGGCTTCAATCCTATACCCGAGGCGCAGCCTGACGACGGGATTCTTGATTTTTTGATAGTAAAAAAGGTATCTCGCCTGGCCTTTGCAAAGCTTATCGGGAAATACAAGCACGGACGCTACAAGGAGCTTCCCGATACTGTCATAAGGCACCATTGCGGCAAAAACTTACGAGTTGAAAGCAGGAACAATATCCGCATCAATGTGGACGGGGAGTGCCTGAATGGCCTGAACGCCGAGTTTACCGTTGCCCCCAAAATGCTTCGCTTTTTCTATCCAAAGGGAAATAAAATAGCGAATGAACGTCAACCGGATACGGCTGAAATAAAAATTTAACAATTTTTTTAAGATTTTTTTGAAAAAAGGTATTGCAAAAATCAAACGCATGGCTTATTATACAAGTGCGTTAGCACTCAAGGAGCAAGAGTGCTAACGCACTTGATGCAAATAACGATAAAATTTTATCAGGAGGTATACGCATGAAACTTATTCCTTTGTCAGACAGAGTAATAATCAAGCAGGTAGAGGCTGAAGAGACCACCAAAAGCGGAATTATTCTCACAAGCTCCGCTCAGGAGAAGCCCCAGGTATTTGAGGTTATCGCGGTGGGTCCCGGCGGCATTGTTGAGGGCCACGAGGTCGAAATGACCGTAGAGGTCGGCGACAAGGTTATAACGGGAAAGTACTCCGGAACCCAGGTCAAAATCGACGGCCAGGAGCTTACAATTGTCCGCCAGGGCGACATTCTGGCAATTGTCGAATAATAAACAGAGAATCTTTCCGGTTTTATGAACCGGACCCCAATTTACTGCAAAGATATCATAACAATATTTGGAGGTAATTAATAATGGCAAAGCAGATCATTTATAATGAAGATGCTCGCCGTGCTCTTGAGCGCGGCATTAACCAGCTCGCGGATACGGTAAAGATCACAATAGGACCTAAGGGCAGAAACGTTGTTCTCGATAAGAAGTACGGCGCACCCCTTATAACCAACGACGGTGTTACTATAGCAAAGGAGATAGAGCTTGACGATCCGTTCGAGAACATGGGTGCCAGCCTTGTAAAGGAAGTCGCCACAAAGACGAACGATGTCGCGGGCGACGGTACGACAAGCGCGACCCTGCTTGCACAGGCCATTATCCGTGAGGGAATGAAAAACGTAGCCGCTGGCGCAAATCCGATGGTGATGCGCCGCGGTATTCAGAAGGCGGTCGAGGCTGCCGTCGCTTCGATAAAGAGCGGAGCTCAGCCGGTCAACGGCACGGCGGACATTGCCCGCGTCGGTACCGTTTCCTCGGGCGACGAGGTTATCGGCAAGCTTATAGCGGAAGCTATGGAGAAGGTTTCCCAAAACGGCGTCATCACCGTTGAGGAGTCAAAGACTGCCGAAACATACAGCGAAGTCGTCGAAGGTATGCAATTTGACCGCGGATATATTACTCCTTATATGATTACCGACAGCGACAAGATGGAGGCTGTGCTCGACAATCCCTATATCCTTATCACAGACAAAAAGATAAGCAATATTCAGGAGATCCTGCCCATTCTTGAGCAGATCGTCAAGGAAGGCCGCAAGATGCTGATAATAGCCGAGGATGTGGAGGGCGAAGCTCTCGCGACAATTATCCTCAATAAGCTCCGCGGAACCTTTACCTGCGTCTGCGTAAAGGCCCCCGGCTTCGGCGACAGGCGTAAGGAAATGCTGCAGGATATAGCGATACTCACAGGCGGCGAAGTAGTATCCACCGATCTCGGCATGGAGCTGAAGGAAACCACTCTTGCAATGCTCGGCACCGCCCGTCAGGTTAAGGTCGGCAAGGAGAATACGATAATAGTTGACGGCGCCGGCAAACAGGAGGCCATTAAGGCAAGGGTAGCCCAGATCACGAAGCAGATCGAGGTTACAACCTCCGATTACGACAAGGAGAAGCTGCAGGAGCGCCTTGCTAAGCTTTCCGGCGGCGTAGCAGTCATCAAGGTCGGCGCAGCAACCGAGACCGAGATGAAGGAGAAGAAGCTCCGTATCGAAGACGCTCTTAACGCTACCCGTGCAGCAGTCGAAGAGGGTATCGTCGCTGGCGGCGGCACCGTATATGTAAACGCGGCTCTCGCAGTTGAGAAGATTATCCCGAACTTTGAGGGAGACGAGAAGACCGGCGTAAAGATTATCGCCGCCGCTCTTCAGGAGCCGATTCGTCAGATTGCCGCGAACGCCGGACTCGAGGGATCGGTTATCCTTGACAAGGTCAGAAGCTCCGGCGACCACAAGTACGGCTTCGACGCCGCAAAAGAGGTTTACTGCAACATGTTCGACGCCGGCATCGTTGACCCGGCTAAGGTTTGCCGCAGCGCGCTCGAGAACGCGGCTTCCGTTGCAGCGATGGTTCTGACGACCGAGGCCCTTGTTGCCGACAAGCCAGCTCCCGCCGCACCCGCAATGCCCGCAGGCGGAGACATGGGCGGCATGGGAATGTATTAATAGCATAAAGCCACGTTTATAAAAAGGAGCGCGCCCGTTTTGGGCGCGTTCCTTTCTATTAGTTGTTATGTGGAAATTCTGTTAGTATTTCGCCGATTGCTTCTAGTAAGGCGGAATTTTCGTTTCGCGGTCGGACCGCGATCCGGTAATAGCCCTTTGTAAGTCCGCGGTAATTCGAGCAGTCGCGAAGAAGAAAGCCCTTTTTTCGGCAGAGCTCACCGAGCTCTGGAACGGGACTTTTGAAGAACAAGAAGTTTGCGTCGGCCCCTAGGACGTCTATGCCGAGGGCTTTAAGGCCATTTATAAGATATTCACGCTCGACCGAGAGAAGCTCCCTGGTGCGTTTAATATATTTGCTGTCCTTAAGAGCCGCTATTCCCGCAGCCGAAGCGACAGAAGATACCGCCCAGGGCTGGCCCGCTGCCCGGAGCGATTCAATAAGCTGCAAGTCTGAGGAGAGGCAGTAGCCAAGACGGAGCCCGGCCATGCCATAAATCTTGGTGAAAGCGCCGAGAATAATGAGGTTGGGGCATTGGGGCAAAAACGATTTCATAGAACGCCCGTCCGGGTCGTCGAGAAATCCGACGAAGCATTCGTCAAGCACAAGCATGATGCTATTTTCCTTACATAAGGCCAGGATCCGGCGCAGAAGCTCCGGGTCGATGACGCGCGCGGTAGGATTGTTGGGGTTGCAGAGAAATACCATATCAAGATCGACGGTCAGATCATTTAAATAGCTCTCGGTAAGTACAAAGCCGTTTTCGGGATTGAGATAGTGAAAACGGTTCTCGCAGCCTATGGTATTGAGAGCGAGTTCATATTCAGCGAAGCCGGGCGCCACAAGCAAAGCCTTTCTGGGCTTGAGGGCGGTTACGAGGCGGAAAATGACCTCCGCCGCTCCCGCAGCGCAGAAAACGCCCGCCGCCGGAACGCCAAGATGGACGCCTATTGCCTCGGAAAGCTTCCTTGAAAGCGGGTCCGGGTAAAGATCGGCTTTGTCGAGAGTATCAATAATCGCCGCTCTTGCAGATTCGGGCAGACCAAGAGGGTTGCAGTTCGCCGAAAAATCGACAGGTGGTTTTCCGTATTCTCGGATAAAGCCCTCGGTGTCGCCGCCGTGTATTAAAGCCATGTCAGGATTATTCCTCCTATCATCATGCACAGAATAAGGCAAAGAACAAAGGTGCTATACATAAGCCTTATTGTGCTCTGAATATCGTCCGGCTCAAGAGGGCGGTCCGCATCGCCGATCGTAGGCTTGTGGACGAGCTTCCCAAAGTAAACGTTGTCGCCGCCGAGGCACACACCGAGAGCGCCTGCCGCGGCCGATTCTGTCTGCGCCGAATTCGGACTTGTGTGATTCTTGCGGTCGCGCAAAAAGATTCGGAGTGCATTTTTGGCGTCTAAACCCGCAAAAAACGCACCGGGAACCATAAGCAACCCCGAAACGCGGGCCGGTATAAAATTAACAATGTCATCGAGCTTTGCGGCGGCCCTGCCAAAGTATAAGTATTGCTCGTTTTTATATCCGACCATGCTGTCCATGGTGTTTACGGCCTTATAAAGCACGCCCAGAACGCCGCCGCCTATCGCCATAAAAATTAGCGGCGCGAGCACTCCGTCGCTGGTGTTTTCGGCAATGGTTTCAACCGTGGCGCGGATAACACCGTTTTCGTCAAGCTCTGCGGTGTCCCGCCCGACAATCCAGCCGACCTTTTGCCTTGCGGCAGGAAGATCGCTTTTTATAAGCGCATCATATACGCCGTCGCCGGCGTCGCTGAGGCTGCGAGCGGCAAGGCACTGCCAGCAGATGAGAGACTCGAAAAGCAGCCGCAGAAAGGGATTTATTTTCTCCATAATAAATAAAACGCCCCAAACGGGCCCAACGGAGCAGATAAGAACCAGCACAACCAGCAGAATGCCGCCCCTGAGCTCGCCGTCGGCGGTCTTCGGAAGCCTCGCCCTGAGAAGCTTTTCAAAGAATGAAATAAGCTTGCCAATCGCGACTATAATGTGCGGGAACTTGACGGGGTCTCCAAACATATAGTCCAGGAGACAGCCCACAAGAAGGGCGAAAATGTGTATCATAGCTCAAAATCCTTTAACTTCGCGCAATTGATAAGACGCGGGCTTTCACCAAAGTCAGTGTCCGAAAGCGTATATCTATATGCCTCGCAGTGGGCAATACGGCAGTCGAAGTAGTCGATCGGAGGAAAAGCGAAGCTACTGGTGACGGCCATTGCCGTTCCTCCGTGCGCAACTATGATGAGTCGTTTTTCTCCGAGCTTTAACGCGTCGCGAAGAACCCTTTTGAACTCCGCCGCGGTGCGGGAGACAAAATCCGTGCGGCTCTCGCCGCCGGGGCACCTGTCAACGCCATGACTGTCGACCCACGCTCGGTACAGAGGGTCGTTCGCCATTTCCTCGAAGCTTTTGCCCTCAAATTTCCCGAAGTGCATTTCCGCGAGACCCTCGTAAACGACCTGTTCGGCGTTGGGGAAGAGAATCCCGGCGGTTTGCCTAGCACGTTTAAGCGGACTAACGGCAACGCGGGCAACCTCGGGAAAAACGCCCTTGCTTTCCGCGTGTTTTATGCCCTCCGGACAGAGAGGCTCGTCGGTGCGTCCGATATAACGGCGCTCAAGATTGCTTTTAGTTTCCGCATGGCGGATTAGAAGCACTTCCATAGCCTACCCCTTAATTATCTGCGGAATTCCGCACTGTATTCTGACTACGCGCTCCGCAGCGGAGGCAAGCCGTATGCAAAGCCTGCCGACGGCCTCGCGCTTTTCACGCTCTGCGCGGTCGACCGGCACTATGCCGCAGCTTATGTCGCTGCAGATGACAACCTTCTTTTTAAGCAGCTCGGGGAAGAAGCGTTCTGAATCCGCATCTGTAAAAATAAGCTCCTGAAGATCATACAGCACCGGCTTGTCTGAAAAAATATCGAAGGAGATATCATCTGCCGAGTACCCGTATTCGCTTTTTACATAATCGCGCTTTCCGGAAGAAAGACCGCCTATAACCAATATCATGTAACTCACACCTTATATATCATTGTAAGGCCGATAAGCATAAAAAGCTCGGCAAGACACAGAAACCATCCGGCGAGGTCTCCGCTCATTCCGCAAAACTGCTTCCATGAAACGAGATACAAAATAAGCAAAGCGACTGCCGCCAAAAAGAGCATGACCAGAGCGGCGATAGGATTGTAAATCAGTATAAGTACCGCGGCGGCAGCCCAAAAGAGCGAAAGCGCAATTATAGCACCCACCCTATCAGCGGTATCTTTAAAGGAACGAAAAAGTCCCTGATTAGTCGAAGCCGGGAAAAATATTACCGACAACCCGCTCATGGAGCGGGAAAGGACGGGAATCGAGGAAAGGAGCAGAAGGGATCGCAGAGTAATAGCAAGTTCACAGCAGAAGGCAAAATAGACCAGCAGGTAAGCGAATAGAGATATGGCGGCAAAGGCTCCGATATGAGAGTCCTTCATTATCTGGCGCTTTCTTTCCGGTTCGGCGCGGCTCGCTATTGCGTCCGAAACGTCGCAAAAGCCCTCAAGATGTATCCCGCCGGAAACGGCGACGGGAATAAGGGTCAGCCCGACCGCCCGGATTATTGTTCCGAAGTTTAAAATTCCGCAAAGCCATGTCCACAGCCAGAGCAGAAAGCCGATCGCGACTCCGACAAGAGGAAAGCCGCATAGCATATAGCGCATATTTTTTTCGTTCCAGTCGACCTTCGGCATCGGTATGCGCGAAAACATGGCGATTCCGAGGGCGATTCCTTTAAAAAAAACCACCTAGTCACCCCTTCAAAATCACGGGTATTCCGCAGACGACTTCGATAACCCTGTCAAAGCGTTCTGACAGCCTTCTGTTTACGGAACCGAGGACGCGAATGTACTTAAGAGTTTCGTCATCGTAGTTGCCGCCACCGGAAAAAACGTCGTTTGTAACGACGACCATATCGTCAGCCTGCTTTATTAACGCCTCTATCCCGCGCAATACGGCGCTTTCTGCCTCTTTTTCCGTCGCGGGAACGCTGAAAAGCTCGTTCGCCGTAAGATTGCCAAGGCATTCGAGCAGGACGGCTCCTCTTTCCGGGAGAACCAGGGTATCCATCGCCGTGTAGTGCTCGACAGTGCGAAAGCCTCTGTCACGGCGGGCCTGACGATGCTTTTCAATGCGGGCAAGGCCGTCCTCGCCGTAAGGCATCATGGTAGCGATATAGTATTTCACGCCGGGCAGGCCTGAAAAAAGTTCTTCGGCATACTCGCTTTTGCCCGAAGCTCCGCCGCCGATGACCAGTGTAAGCATTAGGAGCCTCCCTGCGGCGTATAGGCCTCAATTCCGGTATCCTCAAAGGTGCGCATTTCGTTATAGACAGCGAGTGCCATGTCGAGGATAGGGAGAAGAACGACAGCACCCGAGCCTTCGCCCAGACGCATAGCGGCATTTATAAGAGGAGTAAGCCCAAGGGCGTTTAAGACCATCATGCCTGCGGGTTCTGCCGAAACGTGGCTTGGGAACATGGCGCATACGGCGTTTGGGCACAGCCTCTTTGCGATAAGCGCCGCGACGGCGCTTATAAAGCCGTCTATGATAATGGGTACGCGGTATATTGCGCCGCCGAGGAAGGCGCCGACCATTCCGGCGATATCAAAGCCGCCGAGCTTTGAGAGGACATCCAACGGATCCTCCGGATCGGGACGGTTTACGGCTATCGCTTTTTCAATAACGGCGATTTTTCTCTTAAGGCCCTCGTCCGAAAGGCCGGCTCCGCGTCCGGTTACGTCGGTTATCGGGCGGTTAAGAAGCACCGCGGCGACAGCGCTTGAGGTCGTGGTGTTGCCTATTCCCATTTCTCCGGTCGCAAAGATGCCGTAGCCCTTTTCCTTATATTCCCGGACAAGATCAATGCCGGTTTTAATGGCCGCCAGCGCCTGCGGCCTCGTCATCGCGGGGCCGACGGCTATGTTCCCTGTGCCGCTTGCGACGCGGCGGCGAAGCACTCTCTCATCGTCTACGATAGTAAGCATGCCCATGTCTATGGGTATAATATCTGCGTGCGCGACGGCGGCCATGCGGCATACCGACGTGTCGCCCTTCGCAAAGTTGGCGGCGACAACGGCGGTTACCTCGGGGCCGGTTTGAGTTACGCCCTCGCAGACCACGCCGTTGTCGGAGCAGAAGGCGAGAACGGCGCGTTTGTTAAGCTTTACATCGTCGGAGCCAAGCAGAGCCGCGATGCGGATTACTGATTCTTCGAGGAGCCCGAGGCTGCCCAAAGGCTTCGCTATCGCGTCCCAACGGCGTTTTGCCGAAAGCGCGGCGGCGTCGTTTCCGGGTGGGACGGAGCCTATCAAATTAAGCAATTCTGAAGAATCCATTTTTACAAACAGCCCTTTCGTTATATTGAAACTCAACGACCATAAAGAAACGGCCGTAAGCAGTGCAAAGTCACAATTATAATAAAATGGTAATGTATACAGAATACTAGTTAGTATATCAACGGCGCCGAGGCTTGTCAATGAAATAAGAATTTGGTGTTGATATAGTAAAAAAAGTGTGATAGAATCTACAAAAAATGAATAGCTGTGTTATTGTACGATACGTACCGGTAATTATACCGAGGGAACAGGATGTGACTTCCTGGCTATCCCAGTAACCGTGAAGCTGACGAAGCGGCAATATGTCACTGTCTTATGGACGGGAAGACGCCGGGAAGGATGAAGCTAAGCCGGGAGACCTGATAACACAATAATCTCCTGGGGATGAGAACAATGAACCGCTGCGCCTTGATTTTATTTGGCGGAGATTGTTGTTCCCTCTTTGCGGAGGGAACATTTTGTTTTTCCCTCAGGCTATTCGTAATATAAAATCGGAGGGATACTTTAATGAGAATGAGGAAAACCAAGATCACAGCATTACTTCTGGCAACAGCGCTTATGGCCTCTCTGCTTGCCGGCTGCGGAGGAACACCCGCTGCATCTCCGAGCCCTACTGCGAAAGCAAGCACAGAAGTCAAAATAAAGGATATGAAGGACAGGGAAGTAGTTCTGAGCGCACCGGCAACAAAGGTGGTTGCGCTGACCCCTGCAGACTGTGAAATCCTCTATGCTATCGGCGCGGGCGGCACTATCGTTGGGCGCGGGGAATACTGCGACTACCCCGAGGAGGTAAAGAAGCTGCCTTCCCTGCAGTCGGGAAAGGATATGAACATTGAGCAGATAATCGCACTCAAGCCGCAGGTAGTCATTATGAACATAATGGCTCAGACGGATGATCAGATCAAGTCGCTTGAAAGTGCGGGCATCAAGGTCGTTGCGAGCAAAGCCACTGATATCGAGAGCGTCTATACCGCAATTAAGATGATAGGCGCGGTAGTTGGCAAGAATGACGAGGCGGAAAAGCTGATATCCGACATGAAGGCATCGTTCTCGGAGCTAAAGGCCAAGGTTAAGGAAAACTCCGGCAAAAAGATTTATTTTGAGGTTATGCCGCTCAAGAGCGGGCTTTATTCTGCGGGCAAGGGAACCTTTATGGACGAGATCGCAACGATGCTCGGCCTTACGAACATTTTCTCCGATGTTAACGGCTGGGGCAAGGTTTCCGAGGATCAGGTAATTTCGCGCAATCCCGACTATATTCTTTCAATTTCGATGGGAAGCGGACAGGAAGGCGATGTTGAGGCCGAAATCATCGGGCGAGCTGGCTGGAAGGGAATAAGTGCGATAAAAAACAATAAGGTGCTCCATGTGGAGTCAAATCTGCTTTCCAGGCCCGGACCAAGGCTTACGGACGCAGCTAAAGTAATTTATAATTTCGTTTACGGCAAATAAGGATAAATAGGTACCGGGGCGGGCTTTTCGCCCGCTCCGGTATTTTGGGAAGAGGATATGAAAAGAAGAGAAGGCTTTTCTCCGGCTATGTATATCGTATTCTCGCTTGTTACGCTGGCGGTCTTCCTGTTTTGCGTATGTGCAGGCAGCGTGAGCGTGCCGGTAAAGGATACTGTAACAATAATAGTGAACTCGCTGCTCGGACTGCCGATACCGGAGGGCATGTCAAAGTTCATAATATGGTTTGTCAGGCTTCCCAGGGTGATTTGCGTCGCTTTGACGGGGGCCGCTCTTTCCATATGCGGAGCCGCGATGCAGGGGCTTCTCAGGAATCCGCTTGCGGACGGCTCCACCTTGGGCGTTACCTCTGGTGCTTCGATAGGTGCCGTCCTCGCCATAGCTTTCGGAATCACGCTGCCCGGTCTTTCGGGCGGAGGCACTATGCTCATGGCAATTGCTTTTGCGTTCTTTTCGCTTATTTTTATACTTGCGCTGGCTTACAGGCTCGACTATTCTCTTTCGACGAATACGATAATTCTTATCGGCGTTGTATTCAATATGTTCGCGCACAGCATAGTGAGCCTTATCATTACCTTCGCCGGAGAGCATGTAAAATCCATCATGTTCTGGACTATGGGCTCTCTTTCGGGTGCAAGCTATGCAAACGTGCTTACGCTCCTCATCGCGTTCGTTATCTGCAGTACGGTAATACTGTGCTATTCAAGGGAGCTAAACGCTTTTGCGATAGGCGAGGATAACGCGAGGAATATCGGCGTAAACGTAAAGCGGGTAAAGCTCATAATAATGATCGCGGTTTCGGCTCTTATCGGCGTTTGCGTTTCCATCGGCGGCACGATAGGCTTCGTGGGGCTGGTGATCCCCCATATGACGAGAATGGTGACCGGCCCGAACCATAAGCGGCTGCTCCCGGCTTCCATTTTTTCGGGAGCGGTATTCCTTATGCTCGCGGATCTTCTGAGCCGGGTTGTTCTTAATCCGGTCGAGCTGCCGATCGGCGTTGTCACGTCGTTTGTCGGTTCGATAACCTTTGTCTATATCTTCTATTCTTCCAGAAAGGGGAGATGACGGTGCTTGAAATCAGAAATCTTTCCGTTAAGTATGGAAGCTTAACAATACTCGACGACGTCAGCTTTAGCGTAGGCGGCAAGCAGTGGGTAATGATTATCGGGCCTAACGGCGCCGGAAAAAGCACGATAGTAAACGCGATATCGCGCGGCGCTCCGTATACGGGCGAAATATATTTCAACGGAACCGATATAAAGGCCTGCAAATCGACCGAACTTGCGAGGCGCTTCGGGATTTTGATGCAGAGCAGCAGTGTCGGCTACTCGTTTACGGTCGAGGAGATCGTAAGGCTCGGGCGATATGCATATTCCAAGGGAATACTTTCAAATTCGTCCAAAGAGGATGATTATAAGGTTGAGCGCGCGCTTGAAATGACGGGGCTTGTGCACTTGCGCGGACAGTCCATACTGACCCTTTCCGGCGGTGAGCGTCAGAGAGCCTTTCTCGCTCAGATACTGGCGCAGGATCCGGAGCTTCTTATCCTTGACGAGCCGACGAACCACCTTGACCTCGTCTACCAGAAGCAGACCTTCGAGCTTATAAACGAGTGGATAGAAAACAGCGGCCGTTCCGTCGTTTCGGTGGTGCACGACCTTAGCCTCGCGAAGGCTTACGGAACGCATGCCCTGCTGCTTAATAGAGGCAGGCTTGTCGCGGACGGCCCGACCGACGAGGTGCTTACGAGGGAAAACCTTAAATCCGTATACGATATGGACGTCTACGGCTGGATGTCGGATATGCTTTCCCAGTGGCAGGTTGACTGAAGATGGTCATTTACAGGTTTGATAACGGCGACGTGCTGAGAGATTACGAGGGTGCGATTGTGGCCTGCTTTAGAGGAACGCGAAGCGTCTTGAGCACCGCCCCGCTTAACGGGGGGCGCCGTGACAATCTAAAATGGATATTCAACCATGGCGGAGAAACGTCGGGCGTTTTAAAAGCGCCGACTTACGGGGAGCACATAGCGCTTATATCCAGGGAGCTCGGCCTTGAGCCTGAGTTTTGTTCGGGAATGAGCACCGCAGCTTTTTCCAAAAATGTTTCCGTAAAAACACTCGAATTTCAGGATACAAAGGTTACCGCGGCGGTTACGGCGGGAATAGACATAAACGCAGGACGCGCGGGCGACAAGGCGCTTTGGCACGAGACTGACGGCAAGTTTTTCCCTGTCGCCGGAACGATTAACATTATGCTTTTTATTGACGCCGCGCTCACAGAGGGCGCGCTCGTCCGCGCGCTAGTGACCTGTACGGAGGCAAAAACGGCGGCAATCCAGGAGCTTCTGGTACCGAGCCGCTATTCAAGCGGGCTCGCAACGGGTTCCGGAACCGACGGTACGATAATCGTTGCAAATCCCGGATCTGACGTGAAGCTATCCGAAGCCGGAAAGCATTTTAAGCTGGGAGAGCTTATCGCGCGGACTGTGATGGCGGCGGTCAAGGAGGCCTTGTATCTGCAAACGGGGCTCGATCCCAAAAGGCAGAAGAATGTTTTCGCAAGACTCGGACGTTTCGGGATAACAGAGGACTCGATAATGGAAAATGCTCTTGAGGAAGGCGTTTCGGAAAAGGGACTGGCCGAAAAGATATCGGCAATTGCGCAAGATAAGGACATGGTAGTTATAAGCTCGCTTTACGCGCACCTGCTGGATCAGCTTTCATGGGGAATGCTCGAAGGCTCTGAGGCGCAGCGAGCGGCTGGAGAGCTTCTTAAAATGATGGGAGCAGGCGCCGCGCCGGATGAATCGCCCTGCTCGTATGACGAGATGATAAAAGAATATATCAAGAGAATCACGGCGATATTGCAGAAAGATATGCCCGGCCGACAGGAGTGATTTGCGCTCTTGTCGGCTGATTATTTTTTATTGATCGATTAAAACCTATCCCGTACCACAGCTTTTTTGTAATGGCCGCTGCAATAATTGATGAAAACCGCGTCCCGATATAAAAAATATTACAAAATATAGATAAAATAGATAAAAACAAGTAATGTTTGTTGACAAAAAAAATAAAACCTGTATAATGAGTATAAATATATTGATTAGCAAATCATGTTTACTTTTGCTGGAAACTACATGTTGACGACGATAATCGAAAATCCGGTAGGGGAGATGATTTTTATGTAATACATTACATTAACTGGTAAATTTAAGCCTAATAATTTCGTCGTCAAAAAATCATATCGAAATGAAGGGGGACAAAAACATGAAAAATCTAAAGATGTTCATCAATAACGAATGGGTAGACGCCAAATCCGGAGAAGTATTTGATGATTTTGAGCCGTATTCCGGAGAGTTGTATGCAAAGGTTCCGAAGGGTGGAGCCGAGGATGTGGAAGCTGTTATGAAAGCCGCATATGAGGCCCGTGCGGGCTGGGCAAGCACGCCGCCAGCGGCCAGAGGGCAGCTTCTTATGAAGGTTGCTCGGATTATAGAAGAAAAGCGTTCCGAATTTGCGGATATTCTTCAAAGAGAAAGCGGAAGTTCTTTCGGAAAAGCCATGTTTGAAATCGACGCGACCATCGATCTTCTCTATACGGCTGCGGGAGACGCGAAACTGGTTATGGGCGAAACCTATCATACGAATCCCGGCCGGTTCAATATGAGTGTCAGAAGGCCGAGAGGAACGATTGTCACAATATCGCCGTGGAATTTCCCGATGATTCTGGCTATGTACAAAATTGCTTACGGACTGGCGACGGGGAATACAGTGGTGCATAAACCCTCGTCCGATACGCCGCATATCGCACTGAAGGTTGCCGAAGCCTTTAAGGAGGCTGGCCTCCCTGCGGGGGCGTTAAACGTTATTACGGGTCCCGGAAGCAAGCTCGGAGATCTTCTGATTGCCGACAAGCGCTGTTCCTACATCGCGGTTACGGGAGAAACGACCACGGGACGCCACGTTGCTGAACAGGCCGCAAAGCACTTCAAGCAGTATTATTTGGAGCTGGGAGGAAAGAATCCTCTTATCATTCTGAACGATGCCGACATGGAGTATGCCGTCAAGACGACGATTATGAGCGGACTGATGCATCAGGGAGAAATCTGCATGTCCGCCGACAGAATCATAGTGGAAGAGCCTTTTGCCGAGGAATTTTCCAAGCGGCTGGCCGAGGCCGTATCCCACCTGCCGGCCGGAGATCCGAAGAATCCCGCGACGTTTATCGGACCCGTCATCCACGACAGGCAGGTGCAGTCGATTGACGCCCACGTTAAGGATGCGGTCGCAAAAGGAGCCAAGCTTTTGACTGGCGGCACATACGAGGGAAGGGTATATGCCCCGACGGTCCTGAAGGATATCACTCCGGACATGAAGATCTACTATGAAGAGACCTTCGGACCGGTTGTCTCCATAATTCCTGTAAAAGACGCGGAGGAAGCTCTGAAGGTTGCCAACGATACTAAATACGGACTATCCTCGGGTGTAATTACAAGCAATTATGAGAAGGCGATGTTCTTAGCCAACGGAATTGAAGCGGGGATGATCCATATAAACGGCGGAACGGTAGACGCAGACTCGGTCGCTCCGTTCGGCGGCGTGAAGGAATCCGGTATGGGGCGCGAAGGCGGCCGCTATTCCTGGGAGGAATTTACCGAGGTGCACTGGCTTACGATGGACATCCGCAAGCAGCAGTATCCGTTTTAACATTATCAAATAGTTTTATTTGAGCCTTAAAAATTAAGGAAAGGAGAATATAATGCCGATCGCATTATGTAGGGTTTAAAATGGAACGGTCAAAAGGGAAGATCAAGCTAGCGATCTACAGCTTTTCCATACTGATGATGGGCGTCATAGCCATTGCCGGAGGAATGGGTGTTTTGGGCGCAAAGTTCGGTCCCCAAGGCTACGACGTTGCCCAGCTCATGGCAATTCCGTCTATCCCGATCATAATTGTTACGATAGTCGCTGGCAAGCTGCAGGAGTATATTCCAATCAAGGCTCTTGTGATAGTGGGCATACTATGCTTTATTGTCGGCGGCATAGTTCCGGCATTTTTGACTTCGTTTACGGCCATACTGGCGCTTCGCGTCGTTTTTGGAATCGGCGTCGGGTTGGCGCAGACGCTTTCTTCCGCGCTGGTCGGAATGCATTTTGAAGGAGCCGAGCGTCAGAAGGTCATGGGTATTCAAACCTCTGCGCAGATGATCGGTGCCGCCGTAATGATGTTTGCGAGCGGGTACCTTGCCAAAATAAGATGGGAGGCAATTTTCTGGGTTCACATTCTGGCTGTCCTTTCGCTTATTGTTGTCCTTGTTTGCCTTCCGATGGATAAACCTATGCGCAAAGCCGCCGGAAACGGTTTCGGTGAAAAGGTGAAGCTTACGGGTTCCTCGATCCGCTGGGCTGTCACTCTTACTATTTTCTTTTTTGCCGGAATGATATTGGCGCAGTTTATTTCTCTTTTCATGCAGGAGCACGGAATAGGAGGCGCTGCAGAGTCCGGAAACGCGACTTTGCTCTTTGCGATAGGCGGTTTTCTGGCAGGGCTTATTTACGGCAAGCTGAACGGCGCTCTGAAGAATTTTACGCTGACAGCAGGCTGTTTGCTGGGTGTAATCGCCTATCTGATCATTGCCTTCTCGAAGGGCGTTGGCATGGCATATGTGGGTTCTTTCATCTACGGAGGCTGCATATCGGTCGTTATGGCCTGCATTATGACGGCGACGGCAATGTCCGTGAAGCCGTCTGCCATTCCGCTTGCCATTGCGGTTACAACCTGCGGTCAGAACCTGGGGTCTTACTTCTGCCCCGTCGTCGCAAGGTGGGGAGCGGGCCTGTTCGGAAGCGATATCACCAGAAACGTATTTCTTT
Organism: Clostridiales bacterium; assembly: GCA_029267755.1. Taxonomy (GTDB): domain Bacteria; phylum Bacillota; class Clostridia; order Oscillospirales; family Oscillospiraceae; genus DUPK01. The sequence goes on along the minus strand of JAJUHS010000005.1, from coordinate 4,802 downwards.
TCGGAACTATGGTCTTTGCCATTATCGGAATTATCTATGTCTTCTGGGGAGTTGCTGAGACGAAACGGCAAAAGGAACCCGAAAAAGCAAGCGTGACTTAAACGGACTTATTCGTCTGAATACATTAGGTATATAAAAAGGAGGATTAGTAATGGAAATAAGAGCCGCGATTACAAAAGAAAAGGGCAGCCTTTCGATAGAAAAAGCAGAATTGACAGAACCCAAGGCTACGGAGGTTCTGGTAAAAATTATTGCGTCCGGCATTTGCCATACGGACGCGGCAGGTATACAGGGACTGATTCCATGGGTCAAGTATCCCATGGTTTTCGGTCATGAAGGAGTCGGAATTGTAGAGGAGGTGGGTTCCGCCGTCGAATCCCTAAAACCCGGAGACAGGGTCGGCCTGACCTTCCCTTCCTGCGGAACCTGCAGTTACTGCGTTAACGGTGCGCCGTATGCCTGTGATCGTGTAAACGAGCTTTTCTTTTCCGGCGCTTACAAGGACGGTACATACCGCATCAGCCAGAACGGCAAGAATATCGGATCCTTCTTCGGACAGGGCGCTTTTGCAGACCACGTCATTGTTGATGCAAGAAACGCGGTCAAGATAGTCGGAGTCCCGGACGAAAAAATCAAGTATCTTTGCTCGTTGGGATGCGGCGTTCAGACCGGCGCCGGAGCGGTTTTGAATCGCTGCAGGCCCGAGCCTGCGAGCACCCTTGTCGTTTTCGGCGCGGGCGGAGTTGGAATGGCAGCCGTAATGGCCGCAAAAATTGCCGGATGCGTAAAAATAATAGCCGTCGATGTTGTTCCCGAGAGGCTGGAGCTGGCTAAGGAGTTTGGCGCGACAGATACAATCAACGCCAAGGAGGTTTCCGACGTCGTCGCGAAGATCAAGGATATAACAGGCGGCGGCGCGCACTACAGCGTTGAAGTTTCCGGCGTTCCAAGCCTGTCGCTGCAGGCTATTCAGTGCCTGAGAAGGTTGGGAACGGCAGTCGTCAGCAGCGTAACGGGTCCGGCGGAAATCAGCGTAGCCATCGAGCCTATGCTAATGAATCCGAGCGTAACTTTTGCAGGGCTTACAGAGGGCGCTTCAAATCCTCAGGTCTTTATTCCAAGGTTGATCGAGTATTTCAAGGCAGGCCAGCTCCCGATCGACAGACTGGTTGAATTCTATCCGTTTGAAGATATTCAAAAGGGCTTCGAGGATTCACATTCGGGAAAAACAATAAAGCCGATTCTGCTTTTTGACTGACAGCATACGTTCCACAGAGAGCGGCTATGCCGCTCTCTGTGGAGGAGTCCGACAAGAAAGTTCGGCATAGCCGGGCTTTTATTATATGTGATGTTCGGCGCATCGACAAACCCGTTTACAGGATTCGGCTGAAAATTCGCCGCTGATTTTATGATTCAGAGGGGGGATAAGATGTCGGAGGCCAATATTACAAAGCTTGCAATGGCAAATTCCCTTAAGGACCTGATGACTAGAAAACCTTTTCACAAGATCAGTGTGGGCGATATAGTGGAAAACTGCGGCCTTACGCGGCCGGCCTTTTACTATCATTTTAAGGATAAGTTCGACCTGATGAACTGGATCTATTATACGGAAACGGCGGAATTCATGAGCTCCTATAAAAAGGTTGAGCATTGGTCTGACGGCCTGATCGATCTTTGCTGCTATATGCGGAAGAACAAGCATTTTTATGTAAATGCGCTTAACACGACTGGCCAGAACTCCTTCCAGGAATATCTTCATGACTACATAAGGGATATTTCAATATCAGTAATTGAAAGTATTCAGGGTACGGAATTCAACGAAGAAAAATGGGGCTTTATAGCGGAATTTATAGCGACTTCCTTTGTCGCATTGATTGTTCGGTGGGCCAACGGAGGCATGAAAGAAGACCCTGCCGAGTACATAAGACAGATCAGCGGGATCTTTGACGGAAGTATCCTACGAGAGCTGGAGGAAAAGGAAGAAAGCGCCGAGAAAACAGAGCTATAATGCTCCGGACAAAGCCTTCAGCTCGGCTTCCCGGACGGTTATATAATCGCCCAGATGAAGCATGCTTCCTATATACTGCATGTCGCGCCTCCATTCCAGAGGTATGACGGGCTCTCCGTGCTCGCCTCTTATCCTGCACGCAAAACGGTATACGTCGTCCGCGCAGGTTTCCGTCGTGCCGCTTTCGGAGAGATACGCAAAGAATATGCTCCCGGTTTTTATGGCCGCGCCGATAAAATGAGGCGAGGTTACTTTTTTTATGTTGTTTTCCCCGTAACTGACGCAGAAACCAAACAGGCAGCCGTTTTGACGGAGGATTCGGAAGGCCTCCGCTTCCGTTTCATCGTCCGGGTCGTCTCCTGATAACGGAACGCAGATGACGATGTTGTGGCAGCCAGACACAATTGCTGTGGTTTTTGGTGTGATAAGGCATGAAGGGAGGTAAAATACGAACAAACACTCGCCGAATCGGTTGGCGATGGCGCAAAGGTTTATAACGTCCTCCTCACTGCGCGGACGGAAGAGATAACAGTACGCTCCTGCGTCGCGCGCCGTATAAATCGCCCTCTCCATTTTCAGAAGCGTTTCCGGCGGGTATTCTTCGAGATCAAATATCATAAACCAAGAAACCGGGCACCGGGTGGAAGGCTGCCTTTTTGCCAGCCTGCTGGCGCCGTATGTAAGCCCGGAGCAACCCAGATTGATGCCGACCGTTCGGATCGTTTTGTTATCCACGTTTTGTATAAGCCTTAAGGCAAACTCGTTATATGGATTTTTTGGATTTGAGATTACTCGCTTCGCTGCATTCAGAAACCATTTCTGATTTTCACTGTGCAAAAAGAGCAAACCCATATCAATAAGGTTTCTGATACCGCGCTTGGAGTTGCTTTTCATGTCCTCTATGGCCTTGTTTACCGCAATATCGATCGTTTTTCTGGCCAGCCTGTGCTGCAGCTCCACAATTAATCTCTTCTTTCTTAAAAGGATAGTATAATTTTAGACGAATAACCTTCTGTCCTCTATTTACAGTTTGGCGCATCTGTAAAGGTTTTTTACAGAAACGACAAAATGTCTAATTACCGAGCCGGAACGATATGATACACTCCATCTTAGAGAAAAATCTGATGGAGGGAATATGATGAACAAAAAAGTCAGTGCTGCCGGATTAAGAATGGCATATGCTTACCTGGATTCAAATCCGGGGAAAAATATCCCAAAGCTTATGAAATGGGTGGACAAATTCGACACAAACGACGTTTTTCTCTCCCAGCGCAATGCCGTACGGGAAGTTATCGAGGATAAGGAAAACGTTTGGTATAAATACATCATGAGCATGTGGGGAGATCTCGATGCGGGGGTCAGAAAATCTGTTTTCAATAATTTCTTCCTCAACAGTTCGCTCATAGGCTGGGACAGGGAGGAAGAGCTGAGGAAAAGATACGACTGCAATGTGCCTTGGGCAATCCTGTTTGATCCCACATCGGCCTGTAACCTGAAATGCACAGGCTGCTGGGCCGCGGATTACGGCAACAAGCTAAATCTGAGCTATGAGACGATGGACAGCATTATTGAGCAGGGGAAGGACATGGGGGTATATCTTTATGTTCTGTCCGGCGGAGAGCCTCTTGTCCGTAAGGGTGACGTCATCAGGCTTTGCGAAAAACACAGCGATTGCAGCTTCGTCGCGTTTACGAACGGCACGCTGATTGATGAGAAATTCGCCGACGATATGCTACGCGTAAAGAACTTCTACCCGGCCATAAGCGTAGAGGGGTTTGAGGAGGAAACGGATTTCAGGCGCGGCAAGGGAACCTATCAGGCGGTTGTCCGCGCAATGGAGATCCTGAAGCGGAAAAAACTCCTCTTCGGCGCGTCCTGCTGTTATACGAGCAAGAACACAGAAACCATAGGAAGCGAAGCCTATATCGACGATCTTATAGCAAAGGGAGCCAAGTTTGTATGGTTTTTTACATACATGCCAATAGGCGTCGACGCGGTACCGGAACTCATGGTCTCCGCAGAGCAGCGTGAGTATATGTACCGGCAGGTCCGCGGCTTCCGTCAAACGAAGCCCATATTTATGCTTGATTTCTGGAACGACGGTGAATTTGTCGGAGGGTGCATTGCAGGCGGAAGAAGATATCTGCACATTAACGCGGGCGGAGATATCGAGCCATGCGCCTTTATCCATTATGCCGACTGCAATATTCATAACATGACACTGCTGGAGGCGCTTCAGTCCCCACTGTTCATGCAGTATCATAAGAATCAGCCCTTCAATGAAAATATGCTGCGTCCCTGCCCGCTGCTGGACAATCCGGGAAGGCTCTCAAATATGGTTGACCTGAGCGGCGCAAAGTCAACGGATTTTGTCTGTCCGGAGGATGCGCATGAGCTTTCCGCAAAATGCGAAAACGCGGCGGAAAGGTGGGCTGTTACGGCAGATCGGCTCTGGAGAGAATCAAAAGGATGCGACGGATGCTCCGCATGCAGGAAGGATACGGGCGAAAAGAAGGAATCCATGCCGTCGGCCGTATAATCCATTGTCTTTTTGGGAGCGTATAGCATAAAAATCATATTAAACAATAGAACGACAAATGTTGGGATGCGCAACAAGTGCAGCCCAACATTTTCATTTGTTGCAATGCGCCATACCCAAAAAATTAACTTTTGCTGTGAATACGGGGTGGTTGGACTATATCGACAAAAACGGAACATGTATGTTATAATTGTAATAAAGTAAAGAAACTAATCTGGATCTTTTATATTTTGAAGGGAGCGTACAAAGGTGAAT
>JAJUHS010000060.1 GCA_029267755.1 Clostridiales bacterium | reverse complement strand
CTTACCAGCTCCTGCCATTTGGATGCGTCTACGGATGAAAAGGAATACAGAAGCACAAAGAAACATAAGAGCAGAGTGACCATGTCTCCATATGTATCCATCCAACTGTAGCCGCTCTCCTCCTCCGGTTCTTCCTTCCTCATACTTTCATCTCCTTTGCTGATTACTTATTCCGGTTATGCCGTACGGCGCTTTTTCCCGGCTCCTCCTTCTTCCCGCTCCTGGTTTTTAAGCTGCTGCTGAGCGTTTGACAGGAAGGCGTTGAGTTTCTCCTGAATTATACGCGGGTTTTCTCCGTTCTGGATTGCCATGATGCCCTCGATAATCAGTTCCTTACGAAGATATTCCGCACCGCCAACGGCTTTCAGGCGCTTGGAAAGCGGATTGAAAACCAGGTTTGCCAGCATGGTTCCGTAAAATGTGGTGACGAGCGCCACAGACATATTCGGCCCCAGGCTGGACATATCGCTCAGGTTCCGCAGCATATTGATAAGACCTATCAGCGTTCCTATCATTCCGAAGGCCGGGGAATAGGCAGCAGCGCTGTCCAATATCGCACGGTTATCGGCGTGTCTGCTCTTTGTGACCGAAATCTCCGTTTCCAGAATGCTTCGTATCAGATCTGGATCCGAGCCGTCGACTACCAGAAGAATCCCCTTCTTAAGAAACGGCTCGTCCATCTGATCGCTCATCTCTTCAAGCGCAAGAAGACCGTTTTTTCTTGCGATGTTGGCAATCTCCACTATCTTATCGATATCCGCTTGGTAGTCTATTTTTTCCTTGCTAAACGCAACCTTAAGCGCCTTAAAAAGGCTTTTTATTCTGTCAAGCGAGTAGGAAATACCAGTCGCGAATATAACTCCGCCGAAAACGCAGAAGATTGAAGCCAGGTCAAAAAAGTCGGGCAATTTTCCGCTGATCATAATACTTATGATTACTACGGCAAAACCAAGGACCATGCTGGCTATTGTTGAAATGTTCATATGACGCCTCTTACATTACTTATTCTTCAATAATATCGCCGAAATCGTCCCTTGAAATGACAAGAGGCCTGCGAACGTTCGCAATCAGTTTTACGATCTGCTCCGCGGTTTCGGCGACAGGCACCTTACGGCCCGAAAGCATGGATAAAATAGTGTCCGGTGTCTCCTCCATAAACTCTATCATGTTTTCGTTGACCCAGAACTTATCCTGCCTGTTTACGCGCGTTACCTTTATCATTTTTGCCTCCAATTCGCCGGCTGCAATTTACCGGTTTCAGCGCTTAAGATTTACAAGCTCTTCAAGCATCGTGTCGGATGTCGTGATGACTCTCGAATTGGACTGGAAACCTCTCTGCATAATGATCATGTTCGTAAGCTCGGTCGCAAGGTCGACGTTCGACATTTCGAGGCTGCCTCCCTTCAGCTTCCCGGCTCCATTGTTGGCATAATAAATGCTCGGGTCTCCGCTGTTCGACGATACCTCGTAATAGCTCGACCCCACCTTTTCCAGGCCCGCGGGGTTATCGAAGGTGGCAAGAACCAGTCTGCCCAACACCTCCGTAGCCTTTGTGCTTTCGTTGACCGCGGTTACCGTACCATTCTCGTCAATAGCGTAATCTGAATACTTATCGCTGCCTATTGTGCCTGCGAGCTGAATCTTCCCAATTGTAGTCGGGTCGATTGCAGTGGGAGGATCGGTGTTATCTACGGAATCTCCGTTTACTGCCATGACATAGTCTCCGTTCGCAGTAACCAAATAACCATCTTTATCAAGCGTAAACGCGCCGTTTCTCGTATAGTACTGACCGGCGCTGGTTTGGATAACAAAGAAGCCGTCTCCGGATATTGCGAAATCGAGAGGATACGACGTCGACTGGGTGCTTCCCTCCGTCATATTCATGCCGATGGCGGACAGTCCTACGCCGAGACCGATCTGCTTTGCGTTTACTCCGCCCGTCGTACCGGCGGGCGCAGTAGCGGAGCTTAACGTCTGGCTGAAAATGTCCTGGAATATTACTCTGCTCCCTTTGTAGCCGGTTGTGTTTACGTTTGCCACATTGTTTCCGATTACATCCATCGCGGTCTGGTGACTTTTAAGTCCCGAAACAGCAGAAAAAAGTGAACGCATCATAAGGCATATTCTCCTATCATAATTATTTTTCTATTTTCGGCTGATTTCTCAGCATAACTCTTATTATCAGGTTCCGCTTGCCGATCCCGATCCGCTTTCAGCGTCGGATTCGGACTTGTAAACGGAAGGGCTTATCACACGGCTTATTTTTGATACCGGTATCGCCGTGTTGCCGACAAGAACATAGTTCACCCCGTCTTTGATAATCACGCTTGTGGCAAGGCCCAAATAGACGTCCGTTGTGCCGGTGGTCGAGTTTTGGACCTCCGCGTATACATAATTTCCGAGCATTCCGTATGCCTGGGCGCTGGTCATTGATTCCTTCATGGACTGAAGCTGCTCCATGGTGGACATTTGCGACAGTTGTGTCACGAAAGCTGTGTCCGACTGAGGCTCCAGTGGGTTCTGGTATTGAAGCTGCGCCACGAGAAGCTTCAAAAAGGTGTCCTTATCTACGGATGTGCTTTTATTGTCCTGCGATGTCAGATATTTTATTGTATCTGTCGTACTAACTCCGTCTACCGGCATACTTAATTCTCCTCTCCGCTATATGCGGTATTCTATAAGCTTGCTTACGCCGTCGTCCGCGCCCTGATAATCACGCCATTTGGCAATGGAACTTGCGCCGTCGGCCGTATCGGCCTTTTCCGGCGTCTGTGCGGTCCGGCTGTACTGCGGATGCGTCCAGCTCTGGTTCCCGCCCAAACTGTTCTGTGCAAAGCTCAGGTCCTGCCCCATGCCGCCGAACAGAACGTCCACATCTTCAACCCTTACCCCGTTGTTTTCCATCGCGGTCACGAGCTTCTGCAACTGTCCGGAAATAATTCCGCATATTTCCTTATCGTCGGATTTTATCCGTGCTGTAATTCCGTTTTCCGTCCTTGCGACCGAAATCGTGAGCGTTCCGAGGCTTTCAGGCTCCAAAACAATCTTGATTTCGGTTACTCCGCGCTCAACGCTTTTCAGGTCGTCGGCGAACCTGTTGAGGGCTTTTACGACTGCGGCTTCCTTGATTTCCTTATACTCGGTATTTTGGGCCGCATACTGCGCTGATGCTAAGTTTTCGTTCTCCTTTATCGGGGCTGTTTCCTTCTTGCTGGCGGTAAAGCCTTCGGATGTCTCGCCGTCGGTTTCCTCCGCCCCCATAGATTTAAGTGTCTCCGCAATTTTGCCGACGAACTCCTTCAAGTCTCCCCCTGTAACCTTTTCGGAGGACGGGCTTGAATTGGTGTCTGCATCGCGGGCTCTTTCGGCGGTGAGCTTATCCAAGGTCTTGAATCCTGAGATCAATGTACCGGCAGTGGCTTTGACTGCCGCCGCTTGCCCCCCTGTGGTTTCTCCGGTGACTGTCCCGCCGATTGTTTCCATAACATCACCGGCAATTTCGTTATAGGCCTGCGCTGACATACCGTCCGCACTGGCATTAAACCCAACATCCTCCTTGGGAACCCCGGTGTTCAGAATTGGCGGAACAATTTCAGAGCCGTTTGCAGTCACGCCTCTGCTTATTAAATTCAGATCCCCGAACTGCAGCATGGAGGGCTCTTCCGTTTCCGCCGCGCCCAGACCAGCGATATTCTCGCTTTGTTCTTCGGATATTGGGCTGCCGTCAGGTAGGCCCATGGGTGAAATGAACAGCTGGGCCAAAACCGCCGATATATCGCATAATTCTGTTTCGCCGTCTTTTGCCGCTTCCCCGTCATCGGAGATTTGCGGTATCATTTCCTGCAGCTTTGCCGCGCCCTGCTTAGCTATACCGTTGAAAAAAAGTCGAGTAAACATTGATTCCCCCGCAGAACACCCGCACTCCGAGCTTACGGCAGTCTTGGTATTCGCAATAACCTGTTCAGGCATTTCGGCGTTCTGAGTCGGTGCGAGAGAAAACCCTATTGCGGAAGTAACCTGCATATGTAGCGCCTCCGATCTTGTTATGACTTAGTAACCCGTGCTAACCTAACTGAGCAACATTTTTGTGACATTCGCAGCCAGGGCGGTATCCAGTTTTGCGAGCAGCAGCGCGGAGGCGTCAGGCTTCATATAGTAAATAATCATCGCTATATCCTCTGCATTGTAAATCCTAGTAATTACAGGCGCCGCCGCCGCTGGATCCATAGTTGAATATATCAGAGCAACCTTCTTTATTTCCTCAATCTTTTGCTCGGACATTCCGCTTTTGATTTCCTCAAAAGTCTTCACCGCCGCTGCAGCGGCTTTTTCACTCTCGAGCTTTTTTCTCTCCTTGCTGAGCAGTTCCTCCTCCAGATTCAGGCTCTTCTCACGATCATCAAGCTCTTTTCTTCTCTTTTCAAGATTCGCTTCCCTCTGTTCAAGGCTAAGTTCGGCCTCCGATTTTATTATTCCGAACTTAAGAAGGACAGGGTCAAGATATCCGAAGAAGTATGCCGCCGTACCCGCGCCGCCTAAAACCAAAATAATAATGGCTGCAATGATAAGTTTCCTAAACGGTGACTTCTTTTTCTTTTTGATTCGCTCGTTGCTTGCGACGCCGAAGTTTACATCGCTTTTATTTGGCTTGAAGGCCTTCTCAAAGGTTTCGTCATTAGCCTTCCCCTTCGCGGGAGCCCGCTTATTTGAACCCAGCGCCTCAGCCATCGTCATAGCTCCTTTGCCAAAAAATAATAAAAATCAGTTTATGCCTTTGCTTTCCGAACCCGTTTCGGTAACGTTGAAAGACATGATATCTTCCAGTATGCTTTTCTCTTTCTTTTCTTCCTCTTTGAGGTATTCCCTGTATTGCTTCTGCCTCAGCTTTTTTAATACCTCTATTTCCTTGAAAACCTCGACCAGCTCTTCGCGTTTCGCGTCCGCGGCTTTCTGTGCTCGGTTTATTTCCGCTTGAGCCGCCCTTATCCGCTCTTGAAGCTCTTCGAAAAAGTTTATGTAGGACTGTATATCGCTTACTATCATACCCTTTTTCAATTTTGCTTCGTACTCCTCACTTTTCTCTGAAAACATCCTGTCGAGGATATCCTTTTCCCTGAGGGCCTTATCCAATGCCGCTTCCGCCGCCGCGTACTCCGCCTGAATTTTGTCTTTCAACGTTTTCTTAAGCTCATACAAAGAATTCAGGGAAAAAACAAACTTTTTCATTATGTCTTACCTATAGAATGGAGCCGCTCTATTATCTCGCTGTAAACGACCGTCTCCTCTATTCTCTGGCAGAGAAATTCGTTTATCTGAGGCATAAGTCTTATCGCCTCGTCTATTCCGGGGCTGGAGCCGCTTTTATAAGCTCCTATGTCTATAAGATCCTTAGCCTTTTTATACACCGCCATCACGTTCTTTATGAACCCCGCCTGGTCGTAATGCTCAGGCGTAACAATTTCCTTCATAACGCGGCTGATGCTCTCCAGAACGTCGATTGCGGGATAATGGTTGCTTGTCGCAAGGGCGCGAGAGAGAACTATATGCCCGTCCAATATTCCGCGAACGGTGTCCGAAATCGGCTCGTTCATGTCGTCGCCCTCTACAAGCACGGTATAAAGGCCAGTAATCGAACCCTTGTCGGAGGTCCCCGAACGTTCAAGCAGCTTTGGCAGTATCGAGTAAACCGAAGGCGGGAAGCCTCTTGAAATCGGCGGTTCGCCGACCGCCATACCTATTTCCCTCTGTGCCATCGCAAATCGGGTTACCGAATCCATCAGCAGCAGGACCTTCAGCCCCTTGTCCCTGAAGTATTCCGCGATGCTAGTGCCTACCATAGCGGCCTTAAGGCGCAAAAGCGCGGGCTGATCTGAGGTTGCGATTATAAGCACCGATTTTTTCAGGCCGGCCTTTCCGAGATCCTTTTCAATGAAGTCCTTGACCTCCCTGCCTCGTTCTCCCACAAGAACAATTACGTTTACGTCAGCCACCGCGTTTCTTGCTATCATGCCGAGCAACGTGCTCTTTCCCACGCCGCTTCCGGCGAATATTCCTAGCCTCTGGCCCTGCCCGACTGTGAGCAGCCCGTCTATCGCCCTGATTCCAAGCGGAAATTCATCCTTAATGCGTGTTCTTGAAAGCGGATTAGGAGGCATATTGTCAACGGGATAGTAGTCCGTCGCTTTAATCGGCATGCCGTCATCCATAGGCTCGCCCAGCGCGTTAAGCACCCTGCCTATAAGGTCGTCGGAAACCGCGACCCTCAGCGAACGGCCGGTGGAAACGACCCTGCTGCCGAAACCTATCCCTGTCATATCCCCGAAGGGCATAAGCAGCACTCTCTGATCCTTAAAGCCTACGACCTCCGCCTCAACAAAGCTGATGCCGTCGGAGGGATATATACGGCATATATCGCCCATATTTACGACAGGCCCGTTTGACTCGACCGTAAGGCCGACGACCTTCATGACCTTCCCGCTTTGCCCTATGGTATCTACGGATTTAAGAATATCGAAATATTTCTGAACGTCATACTTTTTGGGCCCATTCAATTTTGTTCACCCGCAAAAGCTTTTTCAATTTTTTCTATTTGCTTGCCGATACTGAAATCGAGAATCTCACCGTCCGATTCAAGGATCAGGTCCCCCTTTGAATAATCCTCTTCCTCTATAACGGCAATCTTTGCATCGCCTGTATTAAGCCGCTTTTCAGGAAGCTCGCCCCCAAAATATCTGGCGTAGTCTTCGGAGCTTACATGGATGGTAATGAAACCCGCCTGCTTAAGGCGTCCCAGCGCATCGTTTACAAAGCCGATGAAGACCTCGTCCGAACTGTCGAGCTTTACCCCTATGATTTTCCTTACGATCTCCATAGAGAGGGAAACCACGTCTTTATTGATGCCGTCAACAAGGTTTGAATAATCTTCCCTAAGCTTGTCCATCATTTGCCGGAGTGCTTTTGCCTCCTCGCTCTTTCGAAGTTCGGCGCTTTCCTCGGCCTTTTTTATTCCATGAGCAAAGCCCTCCTTTTCCGCCGTCTCCTTGATCTCGCGGGCGTTTTCCTCCGCATCGGAAATAATCTCCTCGGCGAGTAGCCTTGCCTTTCTTATTATTTCCTCGGCTTCGGCCCTGGCTCTGTTAATCAACATCTGCGCTTTTTCGTAAGCGTCCTTTTTTGTCTGCTTTATAAGCTCAATGCGCTGCTTTTCGATTTCCTCCGCACAAATGGCCGCGGAAACCGATACTTCAGTTACATTTTCGCCATCCGTGCGGCTTTTAATGTTTGCCGGATGTATTTCAGCCGCCTCAAATGAAACGTACTGTCTGTCAATCCTAAACGAGGACATCGCTTCCGTCACCCCTAGAAATGATTATTTCGCCGCTTTCCTCAAGTGCTCTTACGACATTGACAATCTTCTGCTGCGCCTGCTCTACATCGCGCATCCTGACAGGGCCCATAACCTCAAGATCGTCCTTGATCATCTCCTGCATACGCTTACTGAGGTTGCTCATAATAACCTCTCTGACGTCTTCTCTTACGCTCTTAAGCGCAATAGCGATCTCCGACTGGTCGACCTGCTTGAGTACGGCCTGTATCGCCTGACTGGAAAGCTTGACGATATCTTCGAATATAAACATGCTTCTCTTGATGGTTTCGGAAAGCTCCGCATCCATCATATCCAGACTTTCCAGAATATATTTCTCGGTTCCTCTATCGACGCTGTTGATAATGTTTACCACGGAATCTATGCCGCCGACGTTTGTCTGGTCGGACATACCCAGCTTTGAAAGACGCTGTTCCATGATCATTTCGGCTTCTCTTATGTACTCGGGAATGACGCTCTCCATGTTCGCCATTCTTATTACGACCTCCACCTGAATCTCACCGGGGAGTGCGGACAATACGTTCGCGGCCTTTTTGGGGTCGAGATATGCGAGCACCAGCGCGATGGTCTGGGGATTTTCATTTGCCAGCAGATGCACTATCTGCATCGAGTCGGCTTTTCTCACAAGCTCAAAGGGTCTGACCTGAAGCGTTTCCGTCAGCTTGTTCAATATTTCTCCGGCTTTTTCCGCGCCGAGAGCCTTATTCAGGACTCCTCTCGCATACTCGATACCGCCTTCCGAAATAAACTTCTGTGCAAGACAGGTTTCGTAAAATTCGGCGAGGACCGAATCTCTTTCCTCTTTCGTGACCTTGCTCATCGTAGTGATGGCAAGTGTCAGAGTCGCTATCTCCTCTTCCGACAGGTACTTATATATCTGTGCCGCATAGTTTTCGCCAAGTGCGATGAGAAGCACAGCCACCTTTTCCTTTTTCGACAATCTTGTATCAGAATAGGATCCCATGATTATCTATCCTCCGTCAGCCAAGTACGCAGAACCTGCACAACGGTATCAGGATACTTATCCATAAGCTCTTCTACCCTTTCTACCTCGCTGGATTTCTTAATCACTATGTCCTTAAGCAGCTCCTCGTCCTCAGAAGCAAGCTCCGCAGGGGGAGCCGGGCCTCCGGCCGCCGCCATGGCAAGCATTTCTCCCTCTTCCGGTAACTCTTCTTCCTTTTTGCCTTTTCTTTTTCTGAACATCATAAATACCGCCAGCAGGGCGAGCAAAATAACGGCGCAAATAATGATTGTCCTTATCAGCTCGCTTCTCTTAAGCTGCTTCATAACTTCCTGATTTTGCTTTATGTAGTCTTCGAAGCCCTGTCCGCTTCCGCTTACGAAAGGCATTAATTCTACGGAAATATACTTTGTGTTTACTCCGATGGCGTTTGCCACAAGATTTCTTATTTTCTCGGTATTTTGGGAAATCCCGTTAACGTTTTCGTTGATAAGCACCGAAACAGAAAGGCTTTCTATCGTTCCTTGCGCCTTCTCGATATTTGTCCTGATTTCATTAAGTTCGTAATTGAACGTGCTTTGGGAGCTTGAGCTTGAGGTGCCGGCGCTGCCCGAAACATACTCCGAGGCGCTCACTCCGTTGCTGTCGGTACCGGGCTGTCCGGCGGCCGGTGTCGCCGACTTGCTTGAGGAATCCGTCTTTTGCTCGCTGCTTCGAACCAAGCCGTTGGCGGCGCCCTCCACGGGAGTGGAAAATTGAACGGAACTGGAACTCTTTTTGTCGAAGTTTAACACCAGATTCACCGAAACCGCCAGATTTCCCTCGCCTACAGCCGGCTTCAAGACCTTGGTCACCTGTTCCGACAAGGTGTTCTTCATATCCTCCAAAAGCTTTTGCCTGTTAGCGGATAAATTTGTTAAAGATTCCTCGGAATCTTCCGATATAATATCATAGTAGTTCATCTTTGAATCGACAATGCTGATGTTCTTTATGTCTAGATCTGGAACGCACTTTAGTACGAACTGTCCTATCGTTTTGGCTTCGCTCTGAGAGAGCTTCTGATTATTTTTAAGGCTCAGGAGAACCGATACGCTTGCTTCCTTTATATTGCTTGACACAACGAATGAGGATTTGGCGGGAAGGTTTACAATAACTATGCAATCTTCCACTTTTTCCATTCGTCGGATTGTTGCGCGCATATTTTCCTGAAGCTGATACTGCAGATATGTCTGACGTTCAAGATCTGTGGATCCTATGCTGGAAGATTTGGAAAAAACGTCGTAATTAAGGCCTGTCTGGGGATACCCCTCTGAAGCCAGTTCAATTCTGAGCTCGTCAGCCTGTTCTTCCGGAACCATGATAGTATGCGTACCCTGTGCCTTGGCACTTACATTTTTGCTTTTGAGTTTCGTCATTATAGAACCGGCTTCTTCGGCGCTTAGATTGGAAAACAGGACCGTATAGTGCACGCGGTTCAGAAGTATCGCCCCAATTATTCCGGACGCCAGCACGACCACCGCCATTGCTATAATCAAAATTAACTTTTTTCGTTCAATTTTCCGGAAGAATTCCCGTATTCTGTCCAGAACAGATTTGATAAAAGTCATGGAATCATTGTCCCGCCTTCACATAATTAGACTTGAGCGTATTCATGGAATTTTTTATAGTTTTTTGTGGTTTTTTATAGTTTTTTGTGGTTTTTGCCGAATGTTCATCCGTTTTATGCTCTTCGTGTGTGAATAATTAACAACAAAATTGCCAGATATTTTATAAGGATATGTCTAACATACTATAATTGATTTCAAAAAGCAACATTTTTCGACATAAAAATATATATAATAATAATTGTCCATTTTTGTATTTTTTTCTATTAATTTTGTATGATTATGTCTTTTTGCCAATTTATTTTTGATTAAATAAATAATAATTTAGTAAAAAATCACAAAACCATTTCTCAATAATATTAAACTATTTTATTAATAATTATCCACGTATAGTTTTTTACTTTTTATGTTAAAACAAAATATTTGTTATAATTTTACTATTATTTTATATTTTTGAATCGCTTTTTATCAAAATCGTCAAATGGGTTGTAAATAGTTAAGCCGTTGAAGCATAAAGTTTCAACGGCTTAACTTACTTATCACTCTTCCACTCTAAAACCATTTTTTAATTTTAAAAAAAGCTATACACGCCGCGGAAACCGTAAGGCTAAGAATGACCACAAAAGGATATCCGAAGCTCCACCCGTATTCGGGAACATTAACATTCATGCCGTACCATCCGACTATCAGAGTAAGCGGCAAAAACACAGCGGTAATTACGGTAAAAACACGCATGATCTGGTTTTGCTCGATGTCTATTTGTGCCTGATAGGCCTCCCTGACCTGGGTTATATATTCCCGCAACTGCGAAACGGCGTTCATAAGCCGGTCTGTGCGTTGCAAAAAATAGTCAAACCTTTTCTTCACCTCATTATCAAAAAGCCCGCCTTTGTTCATCGCAAGCTCGCTTACAACCATGCTTATTTGTTCATAATAACGCTTAATATTCAGCAGCTCCCTGCGTATATGTATAATTTTTCCCAAATCGCCGCTGTTCATTCTAGGATTTGTCAGCAGAACATCCTCAATGACAGTTATCTTATGCTCAATTTCGTCAAGGGCATATATATCTTCTGCTGTCAGGGACAGGAAAAACTCACAAACCTGAGCGAAATTATCCTCATCCTCGTCAATTTGCTCGACCGCTTTATGGCAGCTCACGTTATCTGTAAAAAACATCAGGGTGTCACGACTGCAAAATACGACTGTCCTGTCATGCTTTTTGGCTGGTTTACGCACGTCCCAGAAATTGAAAGAAATCAGATATGAACCGTTTTCCAATTCGCAAAAAGCATGGCGATATCTGTTCACTTTTGAAAAGCTGCTTTCTTTCACATATTCGCGAAGCATATCAATTTCATCAGCTTTTAAGACCTTTCGCATTTATCTTTTATCCTTCCTTAACGGTTAATAATGCTTATTATATTTCAACCGCCGCAAATAAACAAGGCGTTATTCTCATGAGCGTTTCCTGTAACCTTCCGTAATCAGATGCATAAAATAAACTGATATTCTTTTTATCAAGGAAAGGTGACGCCGATTGATCATACACACCGTACTGCCGGGAGAAAGCATATACGGAATAGCAAGAAGATACGGGGTATCCACGTCGGACATTATAGAGGCAAACTCGCTCACGGAACCCAGTTCCCTCACATTAGGGCAAAGCCTGATCGTACCGGGCAAGCTGTCAACTCATATAGTAAAAAGCGGTGAGTCGATGTATTCG